>JBGUBD010000012.1 GCA_041821185.1 Phycisphaerales bacterium AB-hyl4
GAACCGTTTCACCCTCACCCCAGCCCTCTCCCTGGGAGGGAGAGGGGGTGGGAAAACGCGCTGGAAATAACTTGAAACCGTATTACCCCCGTGCTATTCCATGGCTTCGAAGCCCACGGCGTCACGCCGTGGGCTTCTCCCCAAATCAAAACCGCCGCCTCGCCCGCGCGTCGGCATAAGCACGACACGCAGCCGAGGTCGGCGGTGTGACATCAACAACAAACCACTTCGCAAGCGTCCGCATCCAGCCGACCCGTGACGAAAGAGCATGGGTCGTGGTGTGCTGTTGCCCGGACAGGCAGACTCAACACGCAAGTGCCCCGACGCCCGCGCGTCGCGACATTTCATCCGTGGTCGGCCGATCTTGCGACGCTCATGGCTGACGTGGTCCTGTCCGTTATCACCACCACGCCAAGCCGGGCGCCGACCGAATCGCAGCCGAAACGCTTGCTATGCCGGGCCGACGCGACAGCCCGGTGCGCGCTGACCTGTCCCGCGCGTGCGCCGTACGCAGCACGACACACACAAGACGATCAACCGCGGCTGTATTACTCCGACGCGGCGGGCATGGGGATGATGGTCGGGCCCGGCCGACGGGCTTCGAAGCGGTCGCGGGCGAGGTCCCACCACAACGACTCGGCGGTGAGCGGCGACGGCTGATCGGCACGGCTGACCTCAACATAATTGCCCGCATCGGCCCAAAGCCGGACGGTGTCATCGTCAGCGGTGTATTGCAGATGATCGCTGACGATCGTGCGGTCGCCGTGGATGATGCGGATGTTGCCGTCGGCACGGACGAGGTTGAGCTGCGGGTCAGCGGCGTCGCCTTCGATCCAGTTGGCAAGCCCGCCAGTCTCGACGAAGTCAGCGAGCAGCCGCTGCGCATCGAGCTGAATGTGCGGGCCGTCGTCCGGCGGCTGATGGAGCATCTGCACGTCCTGCTCGAAGAGCGCGGTGTTGTTCGCGGCGTCGAGGGTGAGCTGACGTTGCCAGTCGAAGACGGTGACGCCCCGGCCGGTGAAGTTGACGGGGGATGTGTCGGGGGTGGGGGCGGGTTCCTGGTTTGTGGTTTCTGGTTTCTCGTTTGGAGCCGACGATCGGGTGTCAACGAGGGACATGCGGCCGGGGCCGGGGACGGTGAGTTGCTCGGCGTCGCCGTCGAAGTGGAGGGTCGGGCCTTCGAGTTGGATGTAGCTGACGCGCTGGCCGGTGTCGGGATCGAGCGTTTCGGCGCGGAAGGTGGCGTCGCCGTCGGCGGTCGCGGTGCGAATGTGGCGACGATCAAAGCTGGCGGCGACGACGTCGGGTTGGTCGTTCGTGGGTTCGGGGGTGACGGGGGTGAAGTCGATGGGGTTGGCTGGGAAGGGAGTTGTATGGGCGGGGAAGCCCACGGCGTTAGGCTGTGGGCTTCGGGTGGTGGTGGTGTCTTCGGTGGTGTCTTCCGCGGCCACGAGATGAAACTTCAGGTCGTTGGCGGTGAGGCGGGTGCGGTTGGTGGTGGTGGTGGATTGGCTTTGCACCTGGCCGACGACGTGGGCTCGGCCGGTGGTGTCGTCGTAGTGCAGCGCGTCGTTCCAACTGACCATCAGCCGAGCGTCAGGGTCGTCGGGGTCGAGGTTCGTGTCCAGCCAACCGGGGCCCTGCACGTGAAGCGAGCGGTCCTGCTGGGCGAGCGTGATGTGCGGGCCGGCGAGGGTCGCGTCGTCGCGAATAAGGCGGGCGGGGTTGGCGTCGCTGTGGTCGGGGTCGGCGAACAGCTCGACCGTGTCGTCAGGCACATGAACAACCATGCGATGGCCGGCCAGCTCGGTGGCTTCTTCGATGAGCGTGAAGCGAACGTCGCGCTCGGCAGTGAGGCGCTGCACATTCGCGCCGCGAGCGAAGGCGTCGGTGGGCGAGGGCGCGGCGGCGGCGTCGGCTTGCTCATCCATAGGCGTTGCTTCGTCGGCGTCGGCCTGCGCGAGCTCGGCGACGACTTCGCCGGCTTCGAGCCGCCACTGCGGATGCTCGGCCACGACAGACTCGCGGGCGCTGAGGCGGCGGGCGTGCGACGTACCGGTGTCGTCGAGTTCGAAAGCGACGGCGAGCGCGCTGGCGTTGATGATCGCACGGGCGTCGGGGTCGGCGTCATCTTCGATCGCGGCGCGGAGGTAGGCGTTGTCGTCGGCGTCGATGTGGCGGATGGCCTGGCGGTTGTCGGCGGGCGGGTGCATGTGCAGCGCGAGTCGGCCGGCGTCGAGGTCGAACTGCGGGTGATTGACTTCGACGTTGCCGTGGAAGCGCGCGGTGTCGAGGCCCGCCAGCCGAACACCGGGGCGGAGCCCGGCCGAGTCGGAAGGCGCGTCGGCGTCGGCGTCCGAGTCGTCGGGGAAGAAGGTCAGGTCGAGCTGGTCATGCCAGGCCACGCGGATCGCGTCGCCGGTGTTTGCGGTTGTGTCGCCGGTGTCGTTACTGCTATTGCTGTTGCTGGTGCGGTTGGTGAGCCAGCCGGGGCCTTGGATGATGCCGGTGGCGTTTTGCTGGTCGAGTTCGAGGGAGACGGCCTGGAGTTCGCCCATCTCGTTGGAGATGAGGTGGACGGGGGCGGTGACGGTGCCGGTGGCGCGGACGTGGCCGGTGCTGGTGATGTACTGGATTTGGTTGGCGGTGAGTTGTTCGTGGTCGGCGGTGTCGAGGCGGGCGGGTTGGCCGACGAGTTGGAGCAGGAGGTCTTCGGGGCCGACGAGGGCGGGGTCGGGGTCGTGCTCGGGTTCGAGGATCATCGGCCCGGTCCAGTAGATGGTGACGGTGCGGTCGTCGTCGGCAGGGCCTTGACGGAACGTTGACTCGTCGAGCATCGCGGGGGGTGCGGCGTCGTCAACGATGACGGGCGCGTCGGCGGTGGTGGCGTTGGTGTCGGCGCGGGCGGTGGCGTAACGGGTGGGAGGAGTTGGTTTGTGGTTTGTGGTTTGCGGTTGGTGATTGGGGGAGCGGGAGGTGGAGGGGCCCCAGTCGGTGGAGCGGAGGGTGAAGACGGCGTCCAGCGCGTCGGCAGCGAGGCGGACCGCGCCGCCCTCCGCTTCAACGCGAACGTCTTGCTCGAAACGAGCACGGTAGAACAACTCGGGGTCGGCGTCGGCGGTGGCGGCGTCGGTAGCGGCGTCCGCATCTGCGAGTGCGGTGGTGGTGGCGGGGTCGGTAGCGGCGTGGGTGTTGGTGTCATCCGCATCAGCAGTGGTGTGCGCGGTGGCAGTCGTGGTGGGTTCGTCGGTGGGTTGGGGGGGGACGCCCTCGGCGTTACGCCGTGGGCTTCGGGGGGTGTGGGCTTCGGAGGTGTCGTTCGTGTGGTCGTTCGCTTCGTCAACTTCACGGCGGGGAGTGAAGCGGAGCATTTCCCCACGGGCGATTTCGAGGCGTTCGATGCGTCGGCGAAGCTCGTTGTAGATCATGCTCAGGCCCGTGCCGCGGAAGGCGACCTCGCGGCCGACGAGTTCGACGTCGCTGTCGCTTTCGAGTTGGCCGAGGTCGAGGTCGAAGGTGGCTTCATCGAGGTAGGTGCGCAGCTGGATGTGGTCGGGGTTGTCGAAGGCGACGGGCGAGCCGTCGTCGGTTTCGAAGAGTGTGACGACGACGTTGCCGCGGAAGGCTCCGCCGCGCGGCTGGTTTTCGGGTGCGATGAAGGTGCAGGCGTCGGCGCGGATTTCGAGCACCTGCTCGGCGGAGAAGTAGATCTGGGCGATCGGCTGCTCGACATCGAGGATGCCGTGCGGCTGGGGGGTGACGCGGTCGTAGAACAGCAGCGTGTCGCGGCGGCCGTCGCGGAAGCGGTACTGGCCGCGGGTGACTTCCTGGAAGAGTTCGGGGCTGGCGATGCCTTCGTCGGCGCCGGCGGCGCGGTCGGGGTCAAAGTAGGGCGCGACGTCGGGCGGGCCTTCGTTAATCGGACCACGCGCGGTGGTGCCCTGCTCGTGGGGCGTGTCGACCATGAGGGTCAGGGCAAACAACGCGACGGCGACGAGGGTGGCGATTCCAATCAGCAGGTAACGCTTCGACATCAGGCTCGTTTCGGAAGGTCAGCTAAAGGTCAGGGCGAAAAGGAGGGCGCGACGCATCATTTTATACGACGAATCGTAAACTGCGAATGTTCCCCGGGAAGGTGTGGTTTATTGGGGAGACCCGGGGACGGCTGCCCCCGGGCTTTAAGGGGTATGGGGGGTGTGGATGAAGTCTGGTGGGGTGAGCAAGTGACCCGTCTGCTGGAGGGCGGTATCATCACCATCAACAACTGGTTTTCAACTTGACCTGAGAGGGAGCAGACAGAGCGATGATCGGCAAAATCTTCAAAGCATACGACGTCCGTGCGATTCACCCCGACCCGCTGAACGAAGAGGCCGCGTGGAAGGTCGGCTACGCGACGGCGCTGTTTCTCAAAAAGCAGAACAACAACCAGCCCGGAACCGTGCTGGTCAGCCGGGACATGCGGCCGAGCTCGCCGAAGCTTTGCGAAGCGATGAGCACGGGCATCCGCACGGCCGGCCTGGATGTGATCGACCTGGGGATGTGCGACACGAGCTTCATGTACTTCGCGGTGAACCACCTCAAAGCCATCGGCGGGGTGCAGACCACGGCCAGCCACAATCCGATCGAATACAACGGCTTCAAGATTTCGGGCAAGCTCGCCAAGCCGATCGGTGCGGCGACGGGGCTGCTTGAGATTCAGAAGACGGCCGAGGGCCTGGACGACGCGGACCTGCTGGCCGAGCCGACGGGCAAGTTTGAGACGCAGGATTTGTGGAAGCCGTACCGCGATCATGTGCTGAAGTTTCTCGTGCCGTTGAAGCGGAAGATCAAGGTGGTGATCGACGCGTCCAACGGCATGGCTGGGCGGATGATCCCCGCGATCTTTACGGGCGTGGAGAATCTGGAAATCATCCCGATCAACTTCGAGATCACCGGCAGCTTCGTGCATGAGCCCAACCCGCTGGTGGCGGAGAACATGATCCCCACGCAGGAAGGCGTGCGCGAGCATGGGGCCCACCTGGGCGCGTGCTTCGACGGCGACGCGGACCGGTGCATGCTCACCGACGATCAAGGCGAGATCATCGGCTGCGACCACCTGACCGCCCTGCTCGCCAACCACTTCCTCGCGCTCGATGAGAGCAACCCGGCGACGCACGACCCGGCAGTGGTGTACGACCTGCGATCGAGCAAGGTGCTCGAAGAAACCGTTCGCTCGCTGGACGCGAAGCCGGTGAAGTCGAAGGTCGGACATGTGTTCATGAAGGCAGCGCTGCGCGAGCACAACGCGGTGTTCGGCGGTGAGCTGTCAGGGCACTTCTACTTCCGTGACAACTATTTCGCTGACTCGGGCGCGATCGCGTTTGCGGCGATGTTGAGCATGCTGGGTCAGAAGGACACGCCGTTGAGCGAGCGGATCAAGCCGTACCGGAAGTATCCACAGTCGGGCGAGATCAACTTCGAGGTGGAAGATAAGGATGGGGTGCTCGCGACGTTGAAGCAGGATTACGCCGACGTGGCCGAGGTTGACGAGCTCGACGGCGTGACGATTGATGCGTGGGATACGAAGGGTTGGTGGTTCAACGTGCGAGCGAGCAACACGGAGCCGCTGCTGCGATTGAACGCGGAAGGGAAGGACGCGGCGACGCTGGAGAAGTTGATGGATGAGCTGACGCCGAAGGTGGGCCAGCCGGCAGCGGGGCATTGAGGTGTAGGGCAGGGCTTGCCCTGCCATTCGACCGCATCACAAGCATCGGCAGGGCAAGCCCTGCCCTACTTGCTACAAAGGAGCATTGCCTTGTCGCAAGCACCCGCGCCGCCGTCGTTGGATTCGGACGTCCAGACCATCGCATCGCGACAGAAGTCGCTGCTCGTCTGCATTCTGATCTACCTGCTCACGATCGTCGGCCAGTTCGTCGTGCCGGCGGAAGTGCGTCCGCTGCTCGCGGTGGGCGTGCTCGTTGTCGGCCTCGTGGCGATGGTGTTCGTGTTCCTGCTGGCAACGAAGTTGTATGGCATCGGCATTGGCATTCTGCTGGGCCTTCTCACGCTCATCCCGCTTGTGGGGCTGATTATTTTGCTCGCGGTCAACGCCAGGGCGACTCACACGCTGCGCCGTAACGGGATCGAGGTGGGCCTGCTGGGCGCGAAAATGCCGTAGGGCAAGCCGTGCCCTACCTGATATGCTTACGGCTATGGCACGGCTCACCATTACCAACGGGCGGGTGATCGACCCCGCGAATGATGTCGACGAAGTAACCGACCTCGTGCTCGAAGGCGGGAAGGTCGCGAAAATCGGCAAGGTTACGAAGCCGGACACCAGCGATGGCGGACGCGTGTTCGATGCGTCGGGGTGCATCGTCTGTCCCGGGCTCATCGACGTGCACGTGCACTTTCGCGAGCCGGGGCAGGAGCACAAGGAAACCATCGCGACGGGCAGCGCGGCGGCGGTCGCGGGCGGGTTTACCAGTGTCTGCTGCATGCCGAACACCGAGCCGACGCTGGATGATGACAGCCGAATTGAGTACGTCTATCGGCAGGCACAGCGGGCGAACCTGGCGAACGTGTTTCCCGTGGGCGCGGTGACGAAGGGGCGCAAGGGCGAAGAGCTGGCCGAGATCGGGCTGATGGCCAAGGCCGGCGCGGTGGGGTTTTCAGACGACGGCGTGGCAGTGGCGAACGCGTCGGTGATGCAGAAGGCGCTGAGCTACATCGGCATGACGGGCAAGGTGTTCATGCAGCATTGCGAAGACCCGCAGCTCGGCGGCGGCGCGATGAACGCAGGCGCGATCGCGACACGGCTGGGGCTGCCCGGCTGGCCGCGGGTGGCGGAAGAGCTGATCATCGAACGCGATATTCTGCTGAACAAACATCAGAACTTTTCCGCCCGATATCACGTGCAGCATCTTTCATCGGGCGGCAGTGTCGAGTTGATTCGCCAGGCGCGGGCGGACCTGTTCGGGCAGGCGGCGATCACGGCGGAGGTGAGCCCGCATCATCTGCTGCTGACGGATGAAAGTTGCGAAAGCTATGACACGAATTTCAAGATGAACCCGCCATTGCGGGCGAAGCGCGATATTGAAGCGCTGCTGGAAGGCGTCGCGGACGGGACGATCACCGTGCTGGCGACGGACCATGCGCCGCATACGATGGAGGAGAAGGAGCTGGAGTTCGCGGCGGCGCCGTACGGGATCATCGGCCTTGAGCCGGCGCTGGCGTTGTATGTGAAGGCGCTGATTGAGACGGAGACGATTGGCTGGCCGCAGTTGATCGCGATGATGACGGTCAATAGCGCGCGGCTGTGCGAGTTGGAAGGCAAGGGGACGCTGACGGCGACGGCTGGCAGCCAGGCGGACGCGGATGTGACGATCATCGACCCGAAGCAGCAGTGGACGGTGGATGTGAATGCGTTCGCGAGCAAGGCGCGGAACTGTCCGTTTGACGGTTGGCAGCTGACCGCGTTGCCGATCGCGACGATTGTGGGCGGCGAGGTGAAGCTGGCGCGGGACCCGTCACGATTGAAAGGTGCGGGCGAGCCGGTGGCGAGCACGCCGAGTCGGCTGGTCGAGGGGTTGGTGTGAGGGTGGATGAGGATTAATGCGGCGTCACGGATTTACGCCAAGCCGCCAAGATGCCAAGACGCCAAGGGAAAGACAAAAAGAAGGGATTTGAAATCGCAGATGAATGCGGATGGGGAGGAAACGCCGGCTCTTGATCTGCGTTCACCTTCGGTTTTTATTATTTGCCTTATACCTTTTTCTTCTTGGCGTCTTGGTGGCTTGGCGTCTTGGCGTATATCCAGTGGCTTGACGTGAATCAACAACGTGACGTCAAACAATCGTGTTCGTTTTCGGAGTCACTTACCATGTCCAGTCGTTTGTCGTTGGTGTTGCTTGTCGCCCTGCTGCTGGTGGGTTGTGTGGCGACGGAGGTGAAGGACACGACACGGCTGGCGAACGTTCGCACGACGATCGAGCGAAGCGAGGTGGAGGGACTCGAATATCTTGAGTCGCGGGTGAACGAATACAACGGCAGCTACTCGGCACAGGCGGTGCAGGCGATTATTGCGAATCGGTATGCGGATGCGGGGCATGTGGATGTGGTGATTCTGTTGACGATGGAACGGCAGCCGACGACGCTTCGCACGCGGGCGATGACGGCGACGGAACGACGGCGGCAGAGCGGATCGTTTGATGCGGAATGGGACGATCGGCCTGGCTTTGTGACGGAGACCGTGCCGGGCGACTGGCTGGTGGAGGAGCGTGTGTATCGCGCGGGCGAGCGGGTGGGTGTGGTGGTGGAGTAGGTGTGTGGGGGGTCAGTTGAGTTCAGGCGCGGTGAGGCGGCCCACGGATGTCATCCGTAGGCTTTGTGGGTGGTTGATGAGAGCGAGGTGGGCGGCGGTCACTCGGCGATGGTGAGGCGGTCGGTGAGGCGGTCGCGCCATTCGTCGTCGACGGCGGTGTCGGTGACGATCTGGTCGACATCGTCGACGGCGCAGACGCGGACGAGGCTCTTTCGGCCGAACTTGCTTGAATCCATGAGCATGATGGAGCGGGCGGCCTGCTGCATCATGACCTGCTCGACCTGGGCCATCGTGAGGTTGATGTTGTAGGCGGCATCGTCGTACAGGCCGGCGAGGGAGAAGAGCAACAGGTCGGCGTGAAGGTCGGCAAGGCAGCCGATGGCGATGGGGCCGACGAGCACGCCGGAGCGCGGGTAGAGGCTGCCGCCGATCAACAGCAACTCGACCTGCTCGTCGTCGGCGAAGTGGTTGGCGATCGAGAGACTGTTGGTGACGACCTGCAAGGGACGGGCGACGATCTGGCGGGCGGCGTAGATGACGGTCGAGCCGCCATCGAGCAGGAGCGTCATGTTGGGTTGGACCTGGTCGGCGACGCATTTGCCGATGGCTTGCTTGGCGGCGATGTTGGCCTGCATGCGAGCGGCGAGGGCGAGCGAGGTTTGGCCGTTGCTGGCGCGTTCGCGGTAGACGGCCCCGCCGTGGGTGCGTTCGATGTGGCCTTGCTGTTCGAGGGCTTCGAGGTCGCGGCGGACGGTGGAGCCGGAGACGTCGAGCGCGCGGGCGAGGTCTTCAAGCTGCGCGGCTTTACGCTCGCGAAGAATGGCCAGCAGCTTGCGATGTCGCTCGGCGATGAGCATGGGTGATCCTTGCGACACGGGGACGCGGGTAGCGAACGTGGGATCGCGGTGCGAGCACCGCGGCTAAATGTTGGCGGTCAGCCCAGCACGCGCTTCCAGCGCGCCAGGTTCCATGCGACTTTTTCAGCAGGCGTCATCTTTGTGAAGTCGGGCTCGCTGTGTGAGGCGGCGGGCTTGGGCTTCGCAGGCGCGGACGCGGACGCGGACGCGACGTGCACTTCGATCGTCGGCGGCAAGGGCTTGACCGCGGCGCTGCCGAGCATGCGGTTGATCACATCGTGGTCGGCGGAGCTGTGTTTGGGAGTGCTTTCCATGGTTCAGCCCAGTTTCTGCCAGGTGTCCTGCAAGGCGCGGCCGCTGGCCTGGATGCCGGCGACTTCCTTCGGCCAAAGCTCGATCTCACGTGCTTCGAGGACCCCCTCACGGCCCACAACGGTTGGCACACTCAAGCACACCTCACGCACGCCGTACTGCCCGGTCATGCGCGAGCTGACGGGCAGGATGCGGCGGCGGTCGAGCGCGATCGAGTGAATCACCTCGGCGATGCTGGCGCCTACGGCGTAGCCTGCGCCGCCCTTGCGACGGATGACTTCCGCGCCGGAGCCTTGCGTGCGTTTGAACAGTTCGTTCTGCTCGGGCACGCTGAGTAGTTTGGTCAGTGCCATGCCTGCGACGGAGGCGCTGGACCAGATGGGCGCCATCGCGTCGCCGTGCTCGCCGAGGATGAGGGCTTTGACCTGGGTGGCGGGGTAGTTTTTCGCTTGTGCGATCAGCGAGCAGAAGCGGGCCGTGTCGAGCACCGTGCCGAGGCCGATGACTTTGCTCGGCTGCCAGTCGAGGTGCTCGATGGCAAGGCGGGTGAGCACGTCGACGGGGTTGGAGACGACGAAGATGATCGCATCGCGGCGGAGGTTGGCGGCGCGGAGGTCGTCGAGAATGCCCTTGAAGATCGAGACGTTGCGGTTGACCAGGTCGAGGCGCGACTCGTCGGGCTTGCGTCGGCTGCCGGCGGTGATGCAGACGACGTCGGCGTCGGCGAGGGCGCTCATGTCGCCGGCGGTGATGGTCTGGTCGGCGATGAGTGAGCTGCCCTGCATGAGGTCGAGCGCTTCGCCTGCGGCGAGGTCGGCGTTGACGTCGTTAAGGACGATCTCGCGGACGAGGCCGGCACATTGCAGGGCGTACGCGGCGTTCGAGCCGACGCGGCCGCCGCCTCCGATGATGGCTGTTTTGATGCTCATGGGATTCCTCGGTCGGGTCGCGGGGCGATCCGGGGCTTCGCTTTGCTCAGGCCTCGGCTTGGGGGTGTAGTGATTCGGGTTTAGCGCGCGGCGGCCATGATCTGGTCGGTGATGGACTGGACCATCTGCTCGAAGGCGTCGTTGTCGACCGAGCCGGTGGACGCGGCGGTGGCGGTGTTTGGTTTTTCGGTTTTCACTTCGCCGCCGTTGCAGCTGCACGACGCGCTGGCCGGGCGAACGTCGAAGGGTGTGAGGAACGGCTGGTTTTCCGTGCCGATGCAGCCGTCTGCGGAGCAGGCGATGCGGGCGTCGGGGAAGCCGAACTTTTCTTTGACCTTGAGCAGCTCGGTCATCTGGTTGGCGTTGAGCACGTTGACGTTGCCGAGTTGTCGTGCGAGCAGGAGCTGCTTGCAGTAGTTGTCAAGGATTTCGAGTCGGTAGTAGGCGATGGTGAGGTCGTCGGCGAAGTTCACCGAGCCGTGGTTGCCCATGAGGATGGTGTTGGTTTCCGGGCCGATGAGCGGGAGGATGGAGTTGGGCAGAGCGTCCGTGCCGGGCGTGGCGTAGGGGGCGACGGGGACCTTGCCGAGGAAGACTTCGGCTTCGGGATGGATGCCCTCGGGCAGCGGCATGCCGGCGATGCAGAAGGCGACCGCGTGTGGCGGGTGGCTGTGGATGACGGCGTTGATGTCGGGCCGCTGCTTGTAGATGGCGAGGTGGACGAGCACTTCGCTGGTGCGCTTTCGGCCGTTCTTGTTCTTTTCGATCTGCTCGCCCTTGCCGTTGACGACGACGATGTCGTCGGGCGTGAGGAAGCCTTTGCTCAGGCCGGTGGGCGTGCAGAGGTAGCGGTCGTCGTCGATGCGGACGGAGTGGTTGCCTTCGTTGCCGGCGCAATAGCCGCGAAGCCAGATCCGTCGGCCGATTTCGCACATCTGTTCTTTGAGGTTGTCGAGTTTGTTGTTCATAGCGTGTCTCACTTATTCATACGAGCGACTTGGTCAGCTCGGCATTGACCTGGATGGTGTCGAGGATGGCGGCGTTGTAGGCATCGACGGGCACGCGGCCGGGGTGAAACGGCGCGGCGGCTTCGCCACCTTCGCTGAGGGCGATGAGCTGGCCGACGCCTGCGCCGAGTTCGTCGAAGACGACGAGCGACTCGGGCATGGGGCCTTCGCGGCGAGCTTCGGTGTCCATGTGCTGGAGTGCGTGGGCGTCGAGGGCTTCGACCACGAGCAACCGGCCGGGCTTGAGCGATTCAAGCCGACGGTTGAGCGTGACAGTGCCGATGACGCGTCCGATTCGCATGGGGTGTTCGATTTAACGGCAGTGCAGGTCGGTCAAGTGCCGCGCCACGTTGGCGGGCAAGTCGGGCGTTTGAGCGAGCATGCGCTCGAGCAGGTCGCTCATGGTTGCGGGGCTGATGTAGGGGTACTCGATGACGAGCACGTTTGCACCAAGCTCGCGGACGGCTTCGTCGACGGTTTCCGCACATGTGCCGACCACGGCTCGCAGGTTTTTGCAACGGTTCGCGTAGCAGATCGGGCGGGCGGCGGAGCGGACGAACAGCAGACCGCCCTGCACACGTCGCTGAGCGACGAGGCGAGCGAGGTCGCTGACGACTTCGACGAGGCCCACGTCGGTTCGCGGCGCGGTCGCGGGGCGAAGGCGGTCGCGGTGGTCGGCAGTCAGCGATTGGACCGCGGGACAATGGGCATCCGCCCACCAGAGCCAAGGGGCCGACGTCGTGGCGTGGTTGTGTGCGAGGTTCGTCGGGTTGTGCGACTGCTGACTGGCACGGCGGACCTTGGCCGGGTGGTGGCGTGCGAAGTCGGCGGCGAGCGGCGTGAGGCGGGCGTCGGCGGCGAGGGTGGCGACGCCGTCGGGGGCGGCTTTGATGGCGGCTTCGAGTTGGTGGGCGGTGACGAAGCCTTTGAGGGCGGGGGTGGGGGCTTGAGGCGTGGGGCTTGAGGGGTGGGTGATGGGGGGAACGCCCACAGCGTTACGCTGTGGGCTTCGGGAGGTGGTTTGTCGGGGGGTGGTCAGCGGGCGGGTGGTTTGGAGTTCGGTGAATTTGGAGTAGTCGCCGGTGCAGACGCCGACGGGGGGATGGATGGGGGCGGGGCTTTGGGGGGCCCTGCCGGGGGCGTTGCCGGGGGCGGGGGTGGCTCCGCGGGCGCGCAGGGCGGCGATGACCTGGTCGGCGATTTGTTGCACGAGTTGTTCGTGGTCGTTCGCCATGGTGGATCAGTCGATGATGCCGAGCGTCCACCAGCGTGCGGGGCTGGTGTTGTCGTTGAGCAGTTCGCGGAGGCCCTGGCCGTCGCTGGTGAGGATGACGCGGTCGCCTGCGCCGGCGCCGTGGTTATCGAGTGCGAGCACGGGGTCGCCGGCGGGTTGGCCGGTGTTGCCGAGCAGTTGGCAGACCAGCAGCTTTCGTCCCTGGAGGGAGGGATGTTTGACGGTGCTGGTGGCTCGGCCGTAGACGAGGGCGTGCTGCATTGGGTCGGTTTCGAGTTCCGAGTTTCTGGTTTCAAGTTAGACGATTCGGAGTGCGCCGGCGATGCTGGCGCGGCGGAATCTTGTGAAGGTCATGGGGTTGGTGATGCCTTCGCCGGTCGGGGTGGCGATGGAGTAGCTTGGGTAGCCTTCGCCGCCGATGCCCAGGCCCGCGGTGCACGGGCCGTTGGCGACGAAGATGGTGGTGTTGGTGGCTCGGCCCATCGTGGTGATGTTGGCGAGGTTGTTGGAGTGGATGATGGCGGTGTGCCCGAAGCCATGCTCGTGTTTGAGAGCGAGGTCGAGGGCTTCGTTAAAGTCGCGGACTTTGACGAAGGGCACGAAGGGCATCATCTGTTCTTCGGGGACGAAGGGGTTGGATTCGTCGGTTTCGCCGAAGATGAGTTCGATGTTTTGCGGCACGTTGAAGCCGGCGAGCTGGCCGATCACGTGCGGGTCTTTGCCGACGAAGTCTTTGTTGACGGCGTAGTGGTCGGTCTTCCAGTCGAAGGCCTTGTCGGTGAGTTGCTGAACCTGCTGGGCGTTGAGCCGCATGGCACCGGCGCGTTCCATGGCTTGCATCATCTTGTCGAAGACGGAGGCGACGACGAAGACTTCTTTTTCGCCGATGCACAGCAGGTTGTTGTCGAAGGCAGCGCCCTGGATGATCGAGCGGGCGGCGTTGTCGAGGTCGGCGGTTTCGTCGACGACGACGGGCGGGTTGCCGGGGCCGGCGACGATGGCGCGCTTGGCTTGCTTGAGCGCGGCGCGGGCGACGGCGGGGCCGCCTGTGGCGACGAGCAGCGGGATGTCACGGTGTTCGAAGATGGCGTTGGCGGACTCGAGCGTGGGCGGGTCGATGGCGCAGATCAGTGGGCCGACGTTGAACTCGCGCTGGATGGCTTCGTTGAAGGTTTTCGTGGCGAGGGCGACCGACTTCGCGCCCGAGGGGTGGGCGTTGACGACCATGGTGTTGCCGGCGGCGATCATGTTGATGGCGTTGGCGGCCATGGTGGGGATGGAGTGGGTGACGGGGGTGATGACGCCGATGACGCCCCAGGGCGCGCCTTCGTCGAGGCCGACGCCGTCGTCGCCGGAATGTGCGGCGGTGCGGAGCATGTCAACGCCGGGCACGGACTGGAGCAGTTCGAGTTTGGCGATTTTGTGATCGAGTCGGCCGACCTTCGTTTCGTCGAGCTCGAAGCGGCCCCATTGCGGTGCGTTGTCGACGGCGATGCGTTTGATGAGTTTGCAGATGCTGTCGCGGACGTTGACGCCTGCGTTGACGAGCTGTCGCTGGGCGTCGGTCGCGGCGGCGACGGCGGCGTCGACGTTCTGGAAGAGGCCGGTGGTGTTGTGGGGCGCGGGGGGTTGGTGGTGGGCGGGGGCGCTGAGCGGCTGAAGCCGCTCAGCCTTGGGGGGCGAGCCGTCCATGCGGCGGAGGACTTCTTCGACGACGTTGGCGATCATTTGCGGGTCGGTTGCGGTCATGGTGAGCCTTTGGGGTCGGAAGTCTTTGGGGCGGCCGGGGCCCACGGATGGCATCCGTGGGCTTTATGGGGGCGGCGGGGTCAACTTATTTTTTTGCCCATGACGACGGCTTCGTCGACGATGCCGACGACGACGGCGTCGGTGGGCAGCTTGTTGCATCCCTCAGCGAGGCGGGCGCTGGAGCCTTGCACGATGAGGACGAGCTGGTCCTCACCCGCGCCGATCATGTCGAGCGCGACGATGGCGCGGCCGGTGACGTCGAAGCGTCCGCCGCCCGCGGGCGCGTCGTTGTATTCGACCTTGAGCGGCTCGATGATGAGCAGCTTCTGGCCTTTGATGGCCGGGTCTTTCGCGGTGGCGACGACGTGGCCTTTTACGCGACCGAGGAACATGGGCGGCTCCGGGCGGGCGCCCCTGCGGGGCGGCCGCTAAACGTGGGGATGGCAAATCAACGAACGTCAGAGCTTGGCGACGTCTTCGTGGGGGCGGGCGATGACGTGGACGCTGACGACTTCGCCCACGCGACGGGCGGCGTCTGCGCCGGCGTCGACGGCGGCCTTGACTGCGGCGACATCACCTTCGAAGGTGATGGCGACGAAACCGCTGCCGACCTTGTCCTGCCGGGTGAACTTCACGTCGGCGGCTTTGAGCGCTGCGTCGGTGGCTTCGACGGCCGAGATGAGGCCCTTGGTTTCGATCATGCCGATTGCTTGCTGTGCCATGGTGATTCTCCGTGGTTAATCCGAGGTTAGTGGGTCGCTCGGCCGAGCACTTCGGCGGTCTGTCGGGCGACGATGAGTTCTTCGTTCGTAGGCAGGACCCAGATGGCGACTTGGCTGTCGGTCGCTTCGATTCGCTGTTCGTCCTTGCCGGTGACGGTGTTGTTTTTGTCGAGGTCGAGTTTGATGCCGGCGAAGCCGAGGTTTTGGCAGATGGCGGCGCGGACGATTTTGTCGTGCTGGCCGATGCCGCCGGTGAAGCTGATGGCGTCCGCGCCGCCGAGGGCGACGAGGTACGCGCCGAGATAGTGTCGGCAGCTTTCGACGAAGGCGTCGACGGCGAGCTTCGCGCGGTCGTTGCCCTGCTCGGCGGCTTCGTGGACGTCGCGGATGTCGGCACTGACGCCGGAGATGCCGAGCAGTCCGCCTTCCTTGCCGAGGCGTTGGAAGATGGTGTCGACGTCGAGGTCGGCTTTGAAGAGCTTGAGCAGCGCGAAGGTGTCGAAATCGCCGACGCGGTTGTTGTGGAAGACGCCGGACTGGGCGGTCATGCCGAAGCTGTTGGCCACGCTTTGGCCGTCTTTGATGGCGGTGATGGAGCAGGAGCCGCCGAGGTGGAGGTTGACGATGCGTTTGGCTTGCGGGTGGATCTCGGCGAGCCGGGTGGCGATGTAGCGGTGGCTTGCGCCGTGGAAGCCGTAGCGTCGGATGCCGAGGTCTTCGGTCCATTCGTGGGGGATGGCGTAGACCTGTCGGGCTTTGGGGATGGTCTGGTGGTAGCCGGTCTCGAAGGCGGCGACCTGCGGGGTGTCGGGCAGGAGCTTGGCGAAGGCGCGCATGGCGGCGATGTAGGGCGGGTTGTGAGCCGGCGCGACGTCGGCGAAGCGTTGCATGGTGTCGAGGACATTGTCGTCGACTTTGACTGCGCCGGAGATGGGCCCGCCGTGCACGGCTTTGAAGCCGACGGCGTCGATGGCGTTGATGGATTCGATGACGCCGGCGCGTTCGAGCAGGTCGAGGTGGAGCTTGGCGGCGGCGGCGTGGTCGGGCAGCTCGAGCGTGCCGTCTTCTTCATGCTGGCCGAGCGTCGCGGACCAGGCGGACTCGGGCTGGCCGATGCGATCGGCGCTGCCCGAGCCGACGACGCGCGGGGGCGTGTCGGCGTTGGAGGCGAGGTCGAACAGCTTGTATTTGAAGCTGGTCGAACCGAGGTTGGCGACGAGGATGAGCATGGATGCATTCAGGGGGCAGTGCAGCTGAAGCTGCACTGCCTTTTTGGGGGTTTGGGTGAGTTAGAAGTTTTCGATGAGCTGGTCGTGGGGGCGGGCGATGACGTGGGCGGCGACGAGTTCGCCGACACGGGTCGCGGCGGCAGCGCCGGCGTCGACGGCAGCCTTGACGGAGCCGACGTCACCCTGGACGACGACGGTGACATACGCGCCGCCGATGGGGATGGACTTGACGAGCTGGACGTGTGCGGCCTTGAGCATGGCGTCGGTGGCTTCGACGAGGCCGACCTGTCCCTTGGTTTCGATCATGCCGAGTGCGTTCATGGTTGAGGTCCTGTTTTCTTTATGAGGCGTGTCCCAGGGATTCGCTGCGCTACATCCCTGGGCTTTGTGTTGATGAATCAGGGGGGGTTACTTGGTGGCGGCGGCTTTTTTGGGCTTGGGGAGGATGCCGGCGAGTTCGTCGTGGGGGCGGGGGATGACGTGGACGCCGACGACTTCCCCGACGCGGCCTGCGGCTTCGGCGGCGGCGTCGACGGCGGCCTTGACGGCAGCGACATCGCCGGTGACGAAGCTGGTGACGAGGCCTGAGCCGACCTTGTCCCAGCCGAGCATCTGGACGTTGGCGGCTTTGAGCATTGCGTCGGAGGCTTCGATGAGGGCGACGATGCCCTTGGTTTCAATCATGCCGAGTGCGGGTTGAGCCATGGTGTTCTCCAGGAGGGGGCGCCCCGACGGGGGCGGCCGCTAAACGGGGTGTTGTGGGAAATCGTTACTTGATCAGTTGCATGCTGGTGGCGGAGGGCAGGTGGCAGGCGTTGCCTTCGTCGGTGTCGATGTGGACTTCGAGCTTGACTTTGGGATGCTCTCGGACCTTGACGCGTTCGAAGACGAGGCCACAGGGGCCGTCGATTTTGAGTTTCATGATGTCGCCGTCTGCGACGTTGAAGTGGGCGAGGTCAGCGGGGCTCATGTGGACGTGGCGTTCGGCGCGGACGACGCCGCGCTGGAGGTTGAGTGCGCCGTGTGAGCCGACGAGGATGCAGCCTGGCGTGCCTTCGTGGTTGCCGGAGATACGCAGGGGCAGGTCGATGCCGAGGAAGACGCCGTCGGTGTAGCTGAGTTCGACCTGTGTGTAATCGCGTGCGGGTCCGAGGATGCGGACGTTGGGGATCATGCGATTGCGTGGGCCGATGATGTTGACGGTCTGCTCGGTGGCGAATTCGCCGTCCTGGTAGAGGTCTTTGAGCTTGGTGAGTTTCGCGCCGGGGCCGAAGAGGACTTCGAGGTCTTCGGGGCGAACGTGGACGTGGCGGGCGGAGACATTGACGACAAGCGGATTGGGTCCGCCGTTGTCGGTCGGTGCCCGGTGGTAGGTGGGCGAAGCGCCGCCGAGGCGGTCGCGCAGGACCTGGCGGACCATCTGCTCCACCTGTCGGCGGTCCAGCGTCGCGGGTGATGCGGTCATGGGCGAAAACCTGTCTGAGGCGTGGTGTAGAGGCGATTTTGACCGTTTAAGCGGTCTAACGAGAGCTAATTATGCAAAACCTTCCATAAGTTGTCAAGAGTTTCCATAGGGTTTCAGGGAGGGACAGGCGGGGACCCGGGGATTGCCATCCCCGGGCTTTAAATGGGAGAGATGGGGGCGGGTGGGTTATTCGGGACGGTCGGTTTCGTCGGGTGGGCGGGCTTCGTCGTGGTGGCCGAGGAGGAGGAGGTAGTGGATGAGGGCGTCCTGGTCATCGCGGGAGAAGCCGGCTTGTTCGTCGACCCAGTGGCGGTGGCCGATGCCCCAGACGTTGAGCTGTTCCATGTCTTCGTGGGTGCGGTTGGCCTGGACGACGCGTTCGCGGAGGTTGCGATCGATCATGGCGCGGAGGGAGTTGGCGGGGTCTGCGAGGACGCCGCGGAGCAGTGTGCCGGGCATGCCGAGGTCGGTTTCGGGGTCGGGGCCGACGGCGACGGCGCCGGTGTGCATGTAGGGCGGGTTCCAGTAGAGGCCGATGAGGCCTTTGACTTTGTAGCCGCCTTCGCCGTCGTGTCCCATGGCGCGGGCGAGCTGTTCGTCGGTGCGGATGTGGGTGTAGGGCACGTCGATGACTTCGGTATCGCGGGCGACGGGGACGATGGCGTCGAGGGCCCAGATCTGCGGGTTGGGGTCGAAGATCTCGCGCGTGCCCTTCATGGCGGTGGCGCGGTCGGGTTCGTCGGCGACGATGCTGGCGGGGATGATCTGGTTGTTGGTGAAGGCGTCGCCGGTGTGACAGTCGATGCAGCCGGCGGCGACGAAGGTGCGTCGGCCGCGTTGGAGTTGTTCGACGTTGGGGGCGATGGGTGGCTCGGGTGGGACGAGCGCGTTCTGGAAGGCGGACATGGCGGAGATGTCATGCCAGACGGGTTGGCCGTAGCGTGAGACGATGACGCTGTGGGCGGCGAGTGCGGTGGAGCGTGGGTAGGTGGGGAGGGCTTCGGCTTCGGCGAGGCCGGGGCCTTCGGGGTGTGGGTTGATGCGTCGGAGGAATTCGGAGGGTCGTTCGTTGGAGTTGGGGTCGTACCGGAAGTCGGGGTTGGCGGCGTTTTGCAGGAGGATGGCGAGGTAGCGTTCTTCGTGGAGGTCGAGCAGGTCGGGGGCCACGTGCATTTCGATGATCGGGTCGGTGTTGAAGGCGTGGACGTTGTTGCCGAGGGAGTTGAGTCCGCGGAAGGGTCCGATGGAGCCGAAGCCTGTCCAGCCGTAGGGATCGTCGCCGCGTGTGAAGGCGTCGGGGGTTCGGGTGGGGTTGGCTTCGAGGTCGATCATGGTGTCGAAGTTGCCGGGGGGCCATTTGAGGAACATTTCGCTGGCGGCGGCTTCGAGCAGTTCGGGGTCGGGGAGGGGTTGTTGTTCGCCTTCGTCGTTGATGGTGACGGTGCGGTCGGGGTCGGTGAAGAACTCGTGCATTTCGTTGAGGTCGATGTCTGTGCGGGCGAAGTAGGCGGCGGAGTTGGAGGCCATGGCGAGGAGGAGGCCCATGTTGAGGTTGGGGTTGACGACGCCTTCGAGGACACGGCCGGAGTCGGGGTCGACGGTGACATGGCAGGCGGCGCAGGTGACGCCGGTGCGGATCTGGCCGCGGTCGTAGACGGTTTTGAAGCCGATGGGCATGAACGCGCCGCGCGGGACGTCGATGCCGGTGTCGACGAGGTCGCCGGCGTGGAACGTGCGGTCGCCGATGGTGATGTCTTCAGAGAGGCGGACCTGGAGGTTGTTCGTGCCGCGGCCGGCGAGTGCGATGATGGCGCGGGTGATGGCGGTGGCGGTGATGGGGCCGTCGAGGACGCCGAGCACGTCGGTGAGGAAGTATTCGTTGCTGAAGGTTTCTTTGTAGAAGGCTTCGCGGCCGAGCTGGAGGAAGTCTTCGTCGATGCGGATGGCCTGGCTGGGGTGGAGCAGTTCGCGGCCCTCGGCGGTCTGCATGAGTTGGTCGACTTCGTCGGGCCAGACCTCGCGGCCCCAGACTTCGTAGGCAGGCGAGGGCCAGCGCTGGTCGTTGACGACCTTGCTCATGGCGGGCATGTAGGCGTACTCGAAGCGGAGGTTCAGGAGGATGAGCGTGCCGACGGCGAAGAGGACGAGCAGGACGCCGACGCCGTTGAGCAACCACCATTTCCATGAGCGGCGAGGTGCATGTTTCGAAGACGTGGTCGGCTCGGGTCGTTGCGTGTCGGCCATGATGTTCCCCTCCAATGAATCTGAAGCGTGTCGAATCAGCGGCAGCACCGCTCGTGGGATCGTAGGCAGGCGGGAAGAGGGAGGCGACAGGCGCGTGGGGCGGTTTTGGTTCGAGGGGGTGGGGTGAGGGGAGGAGCGGAAACCCGGGGAAAGCCTTCCCCGGGCTTTGCTGGGGAGGTTACCGGGGGCGGTGGGTCGTGGTTGTGAGGTCGTGCTAACATGCTGACTTATGGATGGTATCGCTGGACAACCGCGGGCTTTGGATGTGTTGCAGGCGCAGCTTGCCAGCGGGCGCGTGCATCATGCTTACATCTTTCACGGGCCGGCGGGCGTGGGGAAATTTACGACGGCGGTGGCGCTGGGGCGCGTGCTGCTTTGCCATGAGCAGGCGCGGAACCTGATGGGGCAGGTGGAGGCGTGCGGCGGTTGCGAGTCGTGTCGACTGTTGGGGCAGGCGTCGCGCGAAGCGGCGGAGACGGACAGCGATGAGCCCGCGGCGATGGCGTCGGCGCACCCGGACCTGCATGTCATCACGAAAGAGCTGGCGAAGTACAGCGAAGAGAGCACGATCCGCAATCGGAAGCTGACGCAGATTCCGGTAGAGGTGGTGCGGGCAGCGCTGATCGAGCCGGTGTACCGGGGGGCAAGGCTGGGGCATGGAAAGGTGTTCATCGTTGACGAGGCGGAACTGCTGAACCAGTCGGGGCAGAATGCGCTGCTGAAGACGTTGGAGGAGCCGCCTGCGGGGACGACGATTATTCTGGTGACGGCGAGCGAGGATCGGCTGCTGCCGACGATTCGCAGCAGGTGTCAGCGTGTGCCGTTCGTGCCGCTGCCGGGGGAGGTGGTGGCGAACTGGGTCGAAGGCCACGCGGGCGAGCTGGATGCATGGCATCGCGACTGGCTGACGAGCTTCGCGGACGGCAGCCTGGGGCGGGCGGCGATGGCGATGGACTATGAGCTGACCGAGTGGGCGGACGTAGTGCTGCCGGCGCTGGACGATATCGCGAACGGTCGGCTGCACGGCGAACTGGGCGCACAACTGGCGGAGCGGATCGACGGCTTTGCCAAGACATGGGTGGACCGGCATGCGAACGCGTCGAAAGAGGCGGCGAACAAGCTGGCGGCGCAACTGATGGCGACGCTGATCTGCACGCACGCGCGGCGGCGGATGTACGACCTGGCGCAGCGGTGCGAGGCGGGAAATTCGGCCGGGGCGGAGGCGGCGCTTGAGCCGTGGCTGGGTGTGGTCGATGCAGTACATGAAGCGATGTCGATGCTCGGGTCGAACGTGAACCTGTCGCTGGTGTGCGACTATCTGGTGACGACACTGTCGCGTCGGTTGGCGGGGGTTGCGGCGGGGTAGAGAAACACGATGACGACGATTTTGTTCTGGCTGCCGCTGGTGGAGTGGGCCATCCGCGTGGTGATGGTGGTGGTGATTCTGCGCCGGCGGATGCAGCCGATCACGTCGCTGGCGTGGCTGAGTGTGATTTTCTTTCTGCCGATCGTGGGGATGCTGGTTTATCTGATGATCGGGGTGAGCTACCTGGGGCGACGGCGGGCGCGCGATCGGCGGGCGGTGGCGGGCGTGGGTCGGCTGCCGGAGGCAATGGCGGAGGCGGAAAGCTACGCGACGATGGCGGAGCTGATGCCCGAGCAGCGGAACATGATCGTGCAGGCGGAGCAGATCAGCGGCAACCCGATTCTGCGCGGGAACAAGGTGGAGCTGATCGATGCGAACGATACGCTGATCGATGCGCTGGTGGCGGACATCGACGCAGCGAAGCATCACGTGCACATCGTGTTCTACATTTTCTGGGCGGACACGGTGGGCGTGCGGGTTTGCGATGCGCTGAAGCGGGCGGCGAAGCGAGGGGTGGCGTGTCGTGTGCTGGCGGATGCGGCGGGGTCGCGGCCGCTGTTTCGCAGCGCTGCGGCGAGCGAGATGATCGACGCGGGGGTGGAGTTGCACCCGGCGCTGCCGGTGACGCCCTGGCGGCGGAAGCTGTCGCGGATCGACCTGCGGAACCATCGCAAGATCGCGGTCGTGGATGGGGAGGTGGCGTACAGCGGCAGCCACAACATTGTGGAGGAGGAGTACGGGCATAAGCGGGCCGGGGCGTGGGTGGATTTGTCGGGGCGGTTCACCGGGCCGATCGTGACGCAGTTTCAGATGGTGTTTCTGGAGGACTGGGCGTTCGATGTGGGGCAGCGGCTGGAGGGGGATGATTTGTTTCCGCCGATCGCGAGTGTGGGGGAGGTGGCGGCGCAGGTCGTGCCGACAGGCCCGAGTCATGAGGCGGAGACGTTTCGGCGGGTGTTGATTGCGGCGTTGAACGCGGCGCGGCATCGGATTGTGTTGACGACGCCTTATCTCGTGCCGGACGAGCCAACGATGCTGGCGTTGTCGATGGCGGCGTCGCGGGGGGCGGAGGTGTCGGTGATCGTGCCGGCGAAGTCGGATCACCCGATCGTCAGCGCGGCGGGTCGGTGGTACTTCGAGCAGCTGCTGGAGGCGGGGATCGACCTGTACCAGTACCACGGCGGAATGCTGCACGCGAAGACGATCACGGTGGATGAGACGTTCGCGCTGCTGGGGTCGGCGAACCTGGATATCCGCTCGTTCAATTTGAACTTTGAGATCAACGTGCTGCTGTACGGGCCTGACATCACGTCGGAGTTGCGGTGTGCACAGCAGCGGTACCTGTCGCGATCGACGCCGGTGACGCTGGAGGGCTGGCGGCGTCGGCCCTGGACGAAGCAGTACCCGGAGGCGGCGGCGGCGTTGTTGTCGCCGTTGCTTTGAGGAATTGCTAATCGCTGATTGCTAATTGCTGATTTGGAGAGGTACGCCGATGCGGGCAGCGATTAGAAATCAGAAATTAGCAATTCCGATTGATCCGGCCCTTCGCTCGCGGACTCGCTCAGGGCTCGGCTTGGGGGTGAGGGGTGGTTTGAGGGTCGGGGGTGGCTGGATGAGGCGGGGGGACGTATGCTGGTGGCTTGTCGTTCGGGCGGCGGGCGGTTGCTCGTCGGATGTTGTCGAAAGGACGAATATGATGATGCGAACTGGTGTGATGTTGCTCGGTCTGGTGTTGCTGACGGCGGGCGGTTGCGTGTCGGCGGACCGGCATGTGTTTGAGAGCACGTCGATGCGGCCGGCAACGGTGACGCTGGTGGACACGATCGAAGGTGAGACGCTTTGGTCGAAGGAGATTCCGCCGGAGCATCGGCTGGTGGTTCGGCTGAAGCGCCAGGGCGAGCCGATGGGGATGCGCGTCACCGGCGAGCCGGCGACGGGGCTGAGCTGGGCGATCTACGAAACCCCACGGTCGGGGTCGAACAATCGCGCGTGGCGGACGCATGTCGACGACGGCGAGCTGGAACTGGAGGGTCGGCCGGTGCGTTTGAATGTGGAGCATCACGCGATCGCTCGACGGGATTTGTCGCCGACGCCGGAGGCGGATGAGCCGAGGGACAGTGAGGCGGACGAAGGTTCATCGGACGATGAACTCGCGCGGCAGGAACAGGTGGAAGAGACTGCGGTGGAGTGAGCGAGGGGGCGTTCGGAAGAGCGCGATTTAATCAATTAAGAATGTATGGAGCCCAGGGACTGCCGTCCCTGGGCTTTATTTGTGTGGGGCGAGGTGAGAAGAAGAAGGGTATGCAGCGGTGGACAGGTGCGATTCGCGCGCCTTGAATGCTCGTAGCGTCGTGATGATTTCAGTGAACCTGAAGATGGGAGACTCGCCATGGGCGTTTGCGAACAGTGTGGCAATGACTACGACAAGACGTTTGAGGTGAGCTTGAAAGGCGAAGCTCATACGTTTGACAGCTTTGAGTGTGCGATTGAGGCACTGGCGCCGCGCTGCGCTCATTGCGGTGTGCGGATTGTGGGGCATGGGATTGAAGCGAAAGACAAGTTTTATTGTTGCGCTCACTGTGCCGAGCATGAAGGTGTGCAACAGGCGCGCGACCGCGTGGCATGATGTCCGGGCGCGGCGGCGTCGTAGGTACGACAGTGCAGGTTGCCATTTTGCCTCGGGCCTTGGCCCGCGCGTTTGGTTCATCGATCCGAAGAGCGCGGTGCGAGCACCGCGGCTAAATGTCGCAAGTGCAGATGCTGCGTTGTCGTATTCGTAGAATGGCGGGCATGGGAATGTCATGCCTGCCGTTGATTCTCGCGAGTCGGTCGGCTCGGCGTGCGCAGCTGCTGCGCGACGCGGGGTATGCGTTTGAGCAGCGGACGCCGCCGTTTGATGATCCGCCCCAGCCGACGGCGACGGACCCGGCGCACTCGGCGGAGCAGATCGCCAGCGACCTCGCGCGACAGAAGGCGATGAGCCTGCACGAGCATCTGCCGACGCCGGCGGTGGTGCTCGCGGCGGACACGATCTGCGTTGATGGTGACGGTCGACTGATCGGTCAGCCAACCGACGCGGACGACGCGCAACGGATGATCGAACATTTCGCGGACGCGACGCACACGGTGGTCAGCGGTGTGGCGGTGGTCGGGCCTGGCGATGAACGGCCGAGCTGTTTCGCGGACACGGCGACAGTGCATGTCGGGCCGATCGATGTCGAGCGCGTGCGGGCGTATATCGCCAGCGATCAGTGGCGCGGCAAGGCGGGCGGGTACAACCTATTCGAACGGCAGGCAGCGGGCTGGCCCATTCGTGTGGAAGGCGATCCAACCACGGTGGTGGGCTTGCCCATGCGCGGGGTGGTGCGGCTGTTGGAAGCGTATGGGGTGCGCGGGGGAGCGAAAGGTTGATACGGCTTCAAGTTAATCCCAGCGCGTCCGGTTCCCTCTCCCTCCCAGGGAGAGGGTCAGGGTGAGGGTCGGACGACCCCGTACCATCCGCGACGCAGCATGCTGTTGGGTCTCGACTGCGGAACCGTTTCACCCTCACCCCAGCCCTCTCCCTGGGAGGGAGAGGGGGTGGGAAAACGCGCTGGAAATAACTTGAAACCGTATGAGGGGGTTTTTAGTTTTGAGTTTCGAGTTTCTAGTTGGGGGGATGGAGGGGTTCAGTTTTATTCAGGCGGTGGGGTCGGGCTTGGGGGGGATGCCGACGAGTTGTTCGAGGGTGTGGGCGAGCCAGCGGAGTTCGAGTTCGTCGCGGCCGGCGAAGAAGCTGTGCTGCATGCCGCGGCGGGTTTCCAGTTGCAGTTCGAGGGCGGGCGAGCTGCCGGTGAGCGACCAGCCGACGCTGGGGACGGGGACGACGCGGCAGGCGCGCAGTCGTTGGATGGGCCATTCGTCCTGTTCGAGGCCGAACACGCCGTAGCATGAGATGACCAGGCGGTCGTCGACGATGTCGATCACGGCCTGCTGAATCGCGCGGTGGAGGCTGATCATGAACCAGGCGAGCGGCAGCGTGAGGGTGGGGAGCATGACGATGAAGAAGAAGGCGGTGGCGGCGGAGCCTGCGTTGAGCAACATCATCGCGCCGAGCAGCCAGAGGCCGATGACCGCCGGCCCCTGCCAGAGCAGGTCGGGGTTGGTGGCCATGAAGCCCAGTGGTTTGAGGCGGATGGTGACGTCTTCGCCGTTGCTGTCGAGCGTGGCTCGGGCGGTCGGCGGCGGCGCCATGAGCGCGGCGAGGTCATCCGGCCTGGCGTGATTACTCCCGTCCATGCGCAAGTGTATGCGGACGGTGCGCCGGTTCTATCTCAGACGTTTTCGCTGAGTTCGAGACGTTCGTGGAAGGCGTGTTCGAAGTCGAAGACGTTGCAGAAGTCGTCGAGGCTGTCCTCGTCGGTCTTGTGCATGAGGCCGGCTTCCACCATGGCGAAGACGATCTTGCCGAAGTCTTCGCAGGTGTAGATCCGCCAACGTCGCAGGACGGTGCGGGCAAGCAGGCCGTACTCCTGAATGGCGTAGGCGCGGAGGCCGTGGCAGAGGTCGGTGCCACTGACGTGGTGGGCTTCGCGATCCTCGGTGTCGGCGTCGGTGGGCAGCTCGCCGTGGTTGTGGCGAACGGTGTAGTCGAGGCCGCGCTGTACGAACAGGAACGCGTCCAGTGGATACGAGCTGCTGGCGACGACTTTTCGAAGATCCTTTGCGGGCATGGAGTACAACTCTATTAGCGGTTCAAGCAGCCACTTACGGCCGCGTTGCGGAAGCCCCGAGCGTCGGCCCGGAGTGCCCCTTAGTATACCCCAAGGTTGGCCCCGAGGTGAAGCCCGCCGCGGGGTAAATCTGACGCTTGTCTGTGAATCGCTAATCGCTGATTGTTGATTGCTAATCTGGGGAAAATGCAGGCGACCTGCACGGTTGTACGCCTTGGAGCACGGGCCGCGATCAGCGGGCAACCCTCAGCCATTAGCGATTCTCCCCCCCGCCGCTACAATCGCCGCCATGCCGATGGACCAGCCGACTTCCGCCGCCCAGCAACTTGGCGACGACCTGCGCATGTCCTTCGGCGAGCACATCGAAGAGCTTCGCCGACGGATGATCCACGCCATCGCCGGCGTGGTCGTGGCGGCGGCGGTCACGTTCTGGTTCGGATTCCAGATCATCGCCTGGCTCGCTCGGCCGTTCATCGAAGCTCTCGACGCACTGGGCTTCCCCGCTCAGATTTACGTACGCGACCCAACACTTGGTTTTGGGGTTTACATCAAGGTCAGCCTCATCGCCGCGGCCATCGTCGCGTCGCCCTGGGTGATCTACCAGATCTGGCGGTTCATTTCCGACGGGCTCTACCCCCACGAAAAGCGGACCGCCTACCTGCTCGCGCCGTTCAGCACGATCATGACCGTCGCGGCGGTGATGTTCACCTACCACATCCTGCTGCCGGTGAGCCTGGTCTTCCTGATCAACTTCGCCACGTTCTACCCCGAGGTCGAGCCCGGCCAACCGGGATTCATGGTGCGCGTGCTCACGGGCGCAACGCCCGCGCCGGTGGTCGATCCCGACGCACCCGCCCAGTCGGCCGAGCCCGTGGTGGAGGGGCTCTTCGATCGGCTGTCGGTGTATGACATCGACCCCGCATCGCCGGAAGAGGGGCAGCTCTGGGTCAACCGTCACGAACGACGGATCAAGCTGCACCTCGACGGCCAGACGCAGGTGATCAGCATCGGCTCGCGGCGAATGGTCGATGCGCTGCCGGAGCTGAGCGAGTATGTGAAGTTCGCCGCGATGATCGGGCTCGGCGTGGTGATCGCGTTTCAACTGCCGGTGTTTATGCTCGTGGTCGGCTGGACGGGGTTGATCGACCCGAACGTGATCGCGCGGTTCCGCAAGTATGCGCTGTTCGCCTGCTTCGCGCTCGCGGCAATGCTCACGCCAACCGACTTCCTGAGCATGTTCGTGCTCGCGCTGCCGTTGTATGCCTTGTTCGAGTTCGGGCTGGCGCTCATGCGCCTGACCGATCGGCGGGCACGCATGGCAAATATGGATGATGAACATCCATAAGGCGTGACGTTGCTGACTCGTACGGAGTGCCCGTCAAACTCGTAGTTCTGCGTTTGGGGCTGACGCCCACGGCGTTACGCCGTGGGCTTCGAGCGCCGACGAGATTCATGTCCAATCCGTATCGTTTGCCGCAAACCAAAAACGAGAAACCAGAAACCAACCGCCCCCCCTACTGCTCCGGCATGGGCAGCAGGTCGGCTTCGGTGACGCCGACTTCTTTGCAATGCTCGACGGTGACGGCTTGCGCGAGCGTGTACGGGCCGACGGCGGTGCGGCGCAGCGCTGCGAGATGTCCGCCCGTGCCGAGCGCTTTGCCGAGGTCTCGGGCGAGGCTGCGGATGTACGTGCCCCGGCCGCAGTGGACGGTCAGCGTGGCGGTCGGCCAGGTGTAGCCGGTGAGCTCGATGGCGTAGATGGAGACGATGCGCGGTTCCAGCACGACTTCCTGGCCTTGCCGGGCGAGCTTGTAAGCCCGTCGGCCGCCGACGCGCATCGCCGAGTGAGCTGGGGGCACCTGCTCGATATCGCCGACGAATTGCTCGCACGCCGCGGCGACCTGCTCGCGCGTGGGCGGGGTTGGCACCTCGACGGGTTGCAGCTCGCCTTCGCGGTCGTCGGTGGTCGACCAGGCGGAGAGGTCGACGTCGGCTTCGTATGTTTTTCGCTGGCCCATGATCTGCTCGACGCAGCGCGTGGCTTTGCCGAGGCAGCAGACCACAACGCCGGTGGCCAGTGGGTCGAGCGTGCCGGCGTGGCCGGTCTTTACCCCCCCTGCCGCGCCGCGTACGCGACGGACCACGTCCATCGAACTCCAGCCTAAGGGCTTGTCCACCACGAGCAGGCCAACCATGTCGCGCATCTCCAGACCGCAAACGCATCCGCCGCTGCCGGTCGACTTACAACAGCCAGTTCAGCAGCGCCAACTCAATGAGGATCAGCGTAGCAAGGATGCCGGCGACGAGCATGGCGGGTCGACGCGCCATGGCCTGGAGGATGGTCGTGCGTGTGGGCAGCGGGATCATGCGAAGCTGGTCTTCGCCGGCGGTCGGGCATTCGTTGGGCTGATGGCCCCGGCGGGCCTGGTCCTGCACGATGGCGATCACGAGGTTGCAGTCGAAAACGGAGAGGCCGAGCATTCGGCCAAGACGGACGAGCTGCTCGCGATGCTCCGGGCGAAGCAGCGTGCCCTCGAGTTTTTCCGATACACGCACCGCGAGCACCCAGCGTGGGTCGTGCGTTCCCTGAATCGGGTCCAGGCCGGTTGGCCTTGCGGAGGGGTCGCCCTGCCCGACCAGCCGAAGCGGGGCGCTCGCGGGGGTGTGCGGACGCGTCGCCCGAGGCGGCGAAGCGTGGGGGGAACGAGTCGAACGCGGTCGGCGTGAAACCGTTCGCGCAGCGACCCGCCCCCGAGCGGCGGATTGCGATGGGCCTGTCAGCATGGTCGCGTCTCTGCGTCGTCTTCCCTCAACGGGCGGCATCCTCCGTCGCCGCCCATCGCTGGATCAAACATATCACCGCTGGCCGCCATGCCAAGCGAAACATTGTAGGCAGCGACACAAGCTCACGCGCAAAACCGCATAACCGGAAACCGCCCCCCGCCCTGCCATCGCAGCGCCAAAAATACGGCAAACGATCAGCAAACCCGACAACGTGCTTTCCATTTAGCCGCGGGCCTTGGCCCGCGCTTTCGGCCCATCACGTTGCGAAAGGCGGTGCAAGCACCGCCGCGAAATGGGGTCCTCAGAGCAAGCCCAGCGAAGATTCAACCGCCGCGAGCACGTCGGCGACCGGCTGATCAGCATCAATCACGATCGTGTCGTCGCTCGCCTGCGGCGACTCGAGCGCGTCGAACTGGCTTTGCATCAACGAAGGCGGCATGAAGTGATCAGCGCGTTGGCTCATCCGCTGCTGAATGCGTTGCGGGCTGACCTGGAGAAAGACCCAACGAAGGGCGGCGGGCGGCAGCTCGCGGGCGAGGCGGTCGCGGTAGGCCTGCCTCAAGGCGGAGCAGGCGAGCACGGTGGGTTGGCTGACGGCGTGAGCCTGACGGAGTTGGGCATTGAGATTGTCCAGCCAGGGATAGCGGTCGGCGTCGGTGAGCGGCTCGCCTCGGCGCATGCGGGCGATGTTGGCGGGCGGGTGGTGGTCGTCGGCGTCGATGAAGGTGCAGTTGTGCCTGGAGGCGAGGGCCTGGCCGACGGTGGTTTTGCCGGAGCCGCTGACGCCCATGAGAATGATGATCATCCCAGGATCTCGCGGAGTGTTGCGGCGTGTGTGGTCGTCGGCCGAGGCGTTCGGGCGGCATCGTCAGCGAGAAGGCTGTCACCGAATAGTGGGCAAACCGTCATCGCGGCACGACGGGGGCAAAAAACGGGCGAAAAAAAGCGGGCCCAAAAAGCGGGCGCAAAAAAAGAGCCCCACGGCCGATTAGGCAGTGGGGCTCATAAACCGGCGATGACCTACTTTCCCGCTGTTGCAGTATCATCGGCGCGTCGGGCTTAACGACCGTGTTCGGGATGGGAACGGGTGTTTCCCCGACGCTATGGTCACCGGCAAAGGACGATGAGAGCTTTCGCTCGCACCGTCCGCTGCTCTTGTGGTAGCGGACAGGTGTTGGTGTTGCGTGCGTTGCACGTCTCGTTGAGGCGATTGAATCGTGATGCTTTGATCAGCTTGATTGCGACCCATGCCGATGGTTGGGATCGGTCGTGGGTCGGAGTGATTAAGCGATCGACCGTTAGTACTGGTCACCTGAGGGCCTTTCAACCCTTACAGTTCCAGCCTATCAACCTGGTAGTCTTCCAGGGGTCTCTCGTGGCATAAAGCCACATGCAACTCTCATCTCGAGAAAGGCTTCCCGCTTAGATGCTTTCAGCGGTTATCCCTGCCGGACTTAGCTACCCAGCGGTGGACCTAGCGGTCCAACTGGCGCACCAGGGGTCCGTCCTTCCTAATCCTCTCGTACTAGGGAAGAATTCTCTCAAAGTTGCTACGCCCACAGCAGATAGGGACCGACCTGGCTCACGCCGGTCTGAACCCAGCTCGCGTGCCACTTTAATGGGCGAACAGCCCAACCCTTGGGACCGCCTTCAGCCCCAGGATGTGACGAGCCGACATCGAGGTGCCAAACCGCTCCGCCGCTATGGACGCTCGGGAGCGATCAGCCTGTTATCCCCGGGGTACCTTTTATCCGTTGAGCGATGACCCTTCCACACGGGATCACCGGATCACTAGGGCCTACTTTCGTAACTGCTTGACGAGTATGTCTCGCAGTAAAGCTGGCTTATGCCCTTACACTCAACACATGGTTTCCAACCATGCTGAGCCAACCTTTGCGCTCCTCCGTTACCTTTTAGGAGGAGACCGCCCCAGTCAAACTGCCCAGCTAACATGGTCCCACGCCCGGATTCACGGGTCGTGGTTAGGTCACAACTGTCATCAGGGTGGTATTTCAAGGATGGCTCCACTTCAGCCAGAACCGAAGCTTCAAAGCCTCCCACCTATCCTACGCAGATCACAGTCGTGGCCAGTATCAGCCTACAGTGAAGGTCCACGGGGTCTTTCCGTCTTGCTGCGGGTACGCGGTATCTTCACCGCGTCTTCTATTTCACCGAGTTGGTAGTTGAGACAGTGCTCCAGTGATTACGCCATTCATGCGCGTCGGAACTTACCCGACAAGGAACTTCGCTACCTTAGGACTCTCATAGTTAGAGCCGCCATTGACCGGTGCTTTGGTCGCAAGCTTCGCCCCGAAGGGCTAACCTGCTTCCTTGACATTCCGGCATCGAGCAGGCGTCACACTGTATACATCCTCTTGCGAGTTAGCACAGTGCTGTGTTTTTGATAAACAGTTCCCAGAGCCTTTTCTCTGCGCCCTTCCGATCAAGTCGGGGAGGGCCCCCTTATCGCGAACTTACGGGGTTAATTTGCCTAATTCCTTAACTACCATTCTCTCGAGCGCCTGAGGTTATTCACCACGCCTACCTGTGTCAGTTTTAGTACGGATCCGTATTTTGTCCACGAACGCTATTTCTTGAGACTTCTTTTGCAAGCTTCGGGATCAGATCGCCCTCGCTCTTGCGAGACGCACTCGACTAGTCGTGCGCCTTGCTCCAGAAGTCCGTCACGTCGCTTCAACCGCCATACGGAGTGCAGGAATATTAACCTGCTGTCCATCGACTACGCCTTTCGGCCTCGCCTTAGGGTCCGACTAACCCTGGGCGGAATTACCTTGCCCAGGAAACCTTAGGCTTACGGCGAGCAGGATTTTCACCTGCTTTATCGTTACTCAAGCCGGCATACTCACTTCCTGACGCTCCACGACACGTTGCCCGTATCGCTTCTACGCCGACAGGAACGCTCCTCTACCACTTGTACAAGTACAAGTCCGCAGCTTCGGTTCAAACCTTATTCCCGATCATTATCGGCGCCAGACTCCTCGACCGGTGAGCTATTACGCACTCTTTAAATGGTGGCTGCTTCTAAGCCAACATCCCGGCTGTCACGGCAATCTGACTTCCTTAAGAACTGAGGTTTGATTAGGGACCTTAGCTGGCGGTCCGGGTTGTTTCCCTCTTGACCGTGCGGATTATCCCACACAGTCTGACTCCTGCGACAAAATCCTTCGGTATTCGGAGTTTGGTTGGAGTGGGTAGGCGGGTAGCCCCCCATCTCCATCCAGTAGCTCTACCCCCGAAGGGTGTAACGCAAGGCTAGCCCAAAAACTATTTCGAGGAGAACGAGATATCTCTGGGTTTGATAAGACTTTTACTCCTCCCCACAGCTCATCCCAAAACTTTTCAACGTTTACGGGTTCGGTCCTCCAGGCGGTTTTACCCGCCCTTCAACCTGGCCATGGGTAGATCACCCAGTTTCGCGTCTGACCCCTGCGACTGTTCGCCCGTTTAAGACTCGCTTTCGCTTCGGCTTCAGCAGTGTATGCCTTAACCTTGCCACAGAGGTCAACTCGCCGGCTCATTATGCAAAAGGCACGCCGTCATCCGTCCGAAGACAGACTCCGACCGCTTGTAAGCGTACGGTTTCAGATACTATTTCACTTCCCTTGTCGGGGAACTTTTCATCATTCAGTCGCCCTACTGATTCACTATCGGTCGTCAAGTAGTATTTAGCCTTGGGGGGTGGGCCCCCCAGCTTCACGCAGAGTTCCACGAGCTCTACGCTACTCTGGTACACCCTAGCCATCGACTTTTGCTGTTACAGGGCCGTCACCTTCTTTGGCCGACCTTTCCAGATCGTTCACAGCCTTCGTCAATGTACCGTATGGGTGCCCGCAACCCCATCCCGAGGGATGGTTTGGGCTGTTCCGATTTCGCTCGCCGCTACTGACGGAATCGAGGTTTCTTTATATTCCTCCAGGTACTGAGATGTTTCAGTTCCCTGGGTTTGCCTCCGTACCTTATGCATTCGGGTACGGATGACGGCCGAAGCCGCCGGGTTTCCCCATTCAGAGATCCCAGGATCGAAGCTTGTTTGCCAGCTCCCCTGGGCATATCGCAGGCTACCACGTCTTTCATCGCCTCTTGACGCCGAGACATCCACCGTACGCCCTTAGTAGCTTAATCACCCCGACCTGCGACCGATCCTTTCTTTCTCACAGCCACCACCAAAAGCAGTGGGCGTTTGAACATCCAGATCGACAACAAACCGGGCAATCCGTCACGCACGATTTACACGCGACGACTCTCGCACGACCCGACAGATACAAGCCATCACAAAGCTTTCACAAAGCAATTGCATGCATCTACCGTGCCATCGAAAGCAAGCTTCTCAGAGCACTTCGATTAAATTTGCCTCGGTGAGACACGTGTATTGGGATACACGTGCAACACCTAACCTATCCACTTGTCAAAGAGCGTTGCCAGATTCGCCTTTCGGCTTGTCCGGCAGTCCCGCTGGCTGCGGGTGGTGAGGCCTCGCAAGGCCTTGCCATTCGCAGCGAGTCGAGCACTTTACAGTCTGATTTCAGCCTGTCAACTCGAGGCCAGCATTATTTTACGAAGCGGACCCGGGTGGGGTTCGCGACCTGCGGTGGAAACGGACAGTTTTGCGTCGCAAAGCTTGCCGCTGCCTCAATTGCAGAAGGGAAATTCTACGCGCCTCAGCGGCTGTGTCAAATCGGTGGTCTCATTTTCCGGATCATGCCTCCTGGTCGTGGATGTTTTGTGGAAAGACGTTGGGCGGACGGGGTGTGGCGGGCGGGCCCGCGGATTCAATCCGTGGGCTTCGGGGGCGGAATTACCAGCCGTCGTAGAACAGGCGGGCGAGGGCTGCCTGGGCTGCGGCGTCGGGCGGCTGGGTCTGCGTGTCGATGTGCGACTGGATCTGCAGGCGACGGTTCAACTCCGCAAGAACGTGGCTGCGTACGGCGTCGGCGAGCTTGTCGAGGAACGGCTGACTGTCGGGCAAACGGGTAGCGAGCACGAGGGTTTCGACGCGGAGGAGGTTGACGGCGTTGGCGAGGCCGTGGGCGAGCAGTTCGATGATGCGACGAAGGCCCGCGTCGGCGGCACGATCACATCGGCGAATGCGGTCGGCGAGGTCGCGGGTGGCGGCGGGCTTGATGTGGCGGAGGTATGGGGTGCTGAAGATGCGTTCGAGGCAGCCTTGGTGGCCGCAGTAGCAGCGCGGGGTGTCGATGGGGAGGCGGTTGTGGCCGAGTTCGTTGGCGCCGCCGACGGAGCCGAGATTGGGTCGGCCGTCGATGAGCAGGGTTGCGCCGAGTCGGCCGTCTTCGAGGCCGACGAATAGCGTATCGTGACGTTGGGGCGGTCGGTGGACCGCGAGCCAGCAGGCGGCGCGGGCGTGGACATCGTTTTCGAGTACGACCGGGCGATCGCCTGCGAGGGCGACCAGGGGCGCGAGGCTCAGCGGCGTTCGGCGGGGCGCTGCGGCGCTGAAGCGAAGCTCGTGTGACGAGCGGTCGATGAAGCCCGGCGCGGTGACGCCGACCATGAGGGTGCGGTCGTCCAGCTGGTCGCGAAGGAGTCGTTCGGCGGTGGGCACGAGATGCTTGGGCGAGCGGACTTTGGCGGCGGCGGGCGGGCTGGTCGGCTCGCCGAGCAGGTTCATGCGGCGGGCCTGGACGCAGCCGGGCTCGATGGAGACGCCGACGACGTGGCGGGCGATGGGGTCGATCTCCAGCGGCGTGCGCGGTCGGCCGCCGCTGGGCACGGCCTGGGCGACCTCGCGTAGCACGCCCTCGGCCAGCAGCGCTGCGACGTCGGTGAGCACGGTGTTTTTACGCAACTGCGTCGCGGCGACAAGCTGCGATCGGCTCATCCGCCCGGCACGCAACACCGCGCGAAGCTCACGCCGACGTCGGGGGTTGATCGTCTCCATCAGCATGCCAGTTTACCTCGGCTTTAACCCATCAAAATGCTGGCTTCGATTTAGCCGCGGGCCTTGGCCCGCGCTTTCGATCCACAGGGCGGCAAAGGGCGGTGCAAGCACCGCCGCTAAATGGAACGTACGCAAAACCCGCGTGGCCACATCAATCTGCATGTATCCGCAGCCGCCCGGCCTTGTCATGCGGGCTGTTGACAATATTAGGAACGCATGCGATCCTTAATAACATTGGCACCGTGAAAAGCAACCGGTTTTCGCAAGGAAAGCTCAAATGAAAAAGTGCATCTCGTACTGGTCCATCCCCGGCGGTCTGGAAAATACATTGCCCATTGCCGACGCGCTGGCCGCGGCGAAAGACGCCGGCTTTGAGGGGCTGGAGCTGGGCATCGGGCCGGAAGGCGTGCTGACGACACAGAGTTCACAATCGGATTGCGAGAACATCCGCAAACAGATTGACGGCGCCGGGCTCACGGTGGAAACGCTGGCCAGCGGCATGAGCTGGGGGGCGAACCCGACGAGCAATGACCCGGCGGTACGGCGGAAGTCGATCGAACTGCACGCCGCGGCGCTGCAACGCGCGGCGTGGACCGGGTGCAAGGCGATGCTGTTCGTGCCCGGTGTAGTGACGAGCCCGATCGCCCCGGACGAGGTGGTGCGTTACGACACGGCAGTCGACCGCGTGCGCGAAGCGGTGCGCGAGTTGCTCGAGGTAGCGGAGAAGGTGCAGGTGGACCTTTGCCTGGAGAATGTGTGGAACGGGCTGCTGCTTTCGCCGTTGGAGTGGATGAGCCTGATTGATGAGTTCAAGAGCGATCGACTGGGCATGTACTTCGACGTGGGCAACCTGTTGGGTTATCACCAGCATCCGCCGCATTGGATTGAGCTGCTCGGCTCGCGGATCAAGCGGGTGCACATCAAGGACTTCAAAGACAACTTCGGCTGGGATGGCACGTACAGCTTCGCGAAATTGGGCGAAGGCGACGTGCCCTGGCCGGAGACAGTCGCGGCGCTGAAGGGCATCGGCTACGATCGCACGGTCGTCGCGGAGATGCTGCCGCCAAGCGATGGGCTGCTGGAACATACGAAGCAGGCGATGGACCGGATTTTCAACTGAATCATCACACGCGGCGCGGGGCGGAATCACGCGGCGCAATACGCAACAAAGGACTTGAACTATGGTCAACGTCGGCGTCATCGGACTGGGCATGATGGGTGGCACGCACCTGGACGTGTACGCGAAACATCCGAGCGCGAACGTGGTCGCGATCAGCGATGCGAACCCGGATCGGCTGTCGGGCAAGGAGAAGGCGGCGGGCAACATTGAGGGCCAGGCCAAGGGCGGCATTGATTACTCGGCGATGAAGAAGTACGCCGACGGCATGGAACTGATCGCCGACCCGGATGTGGCGTTGGTGGACATCTGTCTGCCGACGCCGATGCACCGCAAGTTTGCGGAGGCTGCGTTCGCGGCGGGCAAGCATGTGATGATCGAGAAGCCGCTGGCGAACACGGCGGCGGACGCGAAGGCGATCGCCGACGCCGCGGCGAAGGCCAAGGGCCTCGCGATGGTCGGCATGTGCATGCGGTTCTGGCCCGGCTGGGACTGGCTGAAACAGGCGATCGATGAGCAGACGTATGGCAAGGTGCTCGCGGCGCATTTCCGCCGAGTGACCTCACACCCCGGCGGGCCGTTTTACAGCGACGGCAAAGCCAGCGGCGGCGCGATTCTCGACCTGCACGTGCACGACACGGACTTCGTGTACTACTGCTTCGGCATGCCGAGCGCGGTCTACAGCCGCGGCTATACCACCGTCACCGGCCAGCCGGACCATGTGGTCACACAATACATCTACGGCGACCCGGCGAAGGGCGAAGGCCCGATGGCGACCGCCGAGGGCGGCTGGGCGCTCGCGGAAGGCTTCGGCTTCTCGATGCAGTTCACGGTCAACTTCGAGAAGGCGACGGTGGTGTTCGACATTGGTGCGTCGGACCCGGTGACGCTGCACAAAGGTGGCAAGTCCGAACCGGTGAAGGTCGCGGCCGGGATGGGCTATGAGCATGAGATCGCCTACCTGCTGGACTGCATTGAAAACAACCGCAAGCCCGAGCGTGTGACGGTCGCGGACGCGGCGGAGTCGCTGAAGATCGTGGAAGCGGAACGCAAGAGCATCGCGACGGGGCAGGTCACGCCGATTGGCTGATGCGGTTGCGCTGGACCGCAAAACGACATTGCGACATTTTTGATTGACGTTTAGCCCCGCCGACTTCGGCGGGGCTTTTTTTGTGGTGGGGGTTGATGTTGATTGCCGTCGGTCTTTTTGGGGGACCGGGGGGACCCACGGATGCCGTCCGTGGGCTTTGGGGGTTAGCTGCGGATCTGGGCGATGAGTTCGACTTCGACGGCGGCGTTGAGCGGCAGTGCGTTGACGCCGACGGCGGCGCGGGCGTGTCGGCCGGGCTCGCCGAGCAGTTTGAAGAGCAGATCGCTGGCGCCGTTGGCGACCTTGGGCTGGTCGGCGTAGCCGGGGTCGCATTGGACGAAGACGCCGACGCGGACGATGCGGACGAAGCGATGCCAGTCGCTGGCGATGGCCTGGTCGATGAGGGCGAGGCCGTTGACGACGCATTGGCCGGCGGCTTGCTGCGCGTCCTCGAGGCTGACGGCGGAGGGCACGGGGCCGGTGGCGATGAGCTCGCCGTCACGCAGCGGGAGTTGACCGCTGATGTAGAGCATGTCGCCGGTGCTGATGCATGGCAGGTAGCTGGCAACGGGTTTGGGGGGCGCGGGGCGTGTCCAGCCGAGGTTTTTCAGAGCCGATTCGAGGTCGAACATTTGGGGTTCCTTCGAAGTTTCGAGTTTCTGGTTTCTAGTTGGGGCGTTAGTGGAGCAGGCCTTCGGCTTTGAGGGCGGTGCGGACGGCTTCGGCGTGGTCGGCGTCGCGGGTTTCGATGACGACGTCAACCTGCACGTTGGTCACCTCGGGGCCGGCGAAGATGCGGTCGTGGCGGACTTCCTGAATGCTCGCGTCGGCGTCGGCGATGAGGCGAGTGAGCTTGGCGAGGCCGCCGGGGCGGTCGCTGATGGTCACGGTGAAACGGCAGAGCCGGTGGTCGACCGCGAGGCCGTGCTCGATGACACGACGAAGCACGAGCGGGTCGATGTTGCCGCCACACAACGGCAGCGCCACCCGCTTACCCGCCAGTTCCGGCAGCTTGCCGGCGAGCACCGCCGCGAGCGACGCCGCGCCCGCGCCTTCGACGACGGCTTTTTCCAGTTCGAGCAGGCGGAGGATCGCCAGCGCAAGCTCGGCTTCGCTGACCTGCACGACACGGTCGACATGCGGGCGAGCGGTTAGGAAGGCGCGTTCGCCGACCCGCCCTACCGCCAGGCCGTCGGCCAATGATGGGACGGGGTCGATCATGCAGGGCTCGCCGTGTTCGAGGGCTTTGCTGTAGCAAGGCATGCGTTCGGGTTCAACGCCGATGATGGTGACGTCGGGGCGGAGGGCTTTGAGGGCGACCGCGACGCCGGCGATGAGTCCGCCGCCGCCGATGGGGATGACGACAGCGTCGAGTTCGGGCAGTTGTTCGTGCAGTTCGATGCCAAGCGTGCCTTGGCCGGCGATGACGGCGGGGTCGTCGTAGCCGTGCACGTAGATGAGGCCTTGCTCGGTGGTGAGGCGGTCGGCGTGTTGGCGTGCTTCGGCGAAGCTTTCGCCAAACTTGATGACGTTTGCGCCGAGTCGCTGACAGGTGGCGGCTTTGATCAGCGGCGCGAAGCGTGGCATGACGACGGTGACGGGCAGGCCGAGGCGTTTGCCGTGGTAAGCGAGGGCCAGCGCGTGATTGCCCGCGGAGGCGGCGACGACGCCGGGCTTGCCGCCGACCTCGGCGAGGAGCGTGAGCGCGTTGGCAGCGCCGCGTTCTTTGAAGCTGCCGGTGCGTTGGAGGTATTCGAGCTTGCAGTAGAGCTCGCAGTCGGCGATTTCCGAAAGCGCCGGCGACTTGGCGCAAGGGGTGAGGACGATGGCGTCGCCGATGCGCTGCCGAGCCGCCTGCACATCTTCAAACGTGACCGGCTGCATGGAAGATGATCCTTATGCGGAGCTGTCCCCAACCTCGACACACGCAGTGGGTGAGGTGAAGCGACAGTATAAAGAGAAAGGCGTTCCAGTTTCGAGTTTGGGGCGTGGGGCTTGGGGGAGCCCGAGCATGGCCATGCCCGGGCTTTATGGGGCGCGGTGCGTGTGGGGGGGGTGGGCGCATGAAATAGCAAGGGCGCCTCGGCCTGACGGTCGGGCGCCCTTGCATGTGCGGCGGGCGGGGTGGTGCGTCGCGAGGGTTACGACGTTTCCGACTCACCGCCGGTGAGCCCCTGTTCACTGGCGGCTTCGCTCGCCGCTTCGCTTGCGGCTTCGCCGGCGCGTTGGGCGACGACCTTGCCACGTTCGGCCATGTCGCTGCCGTAGGTCTGGGCCTGGTCCATGAGCTTGTCGCGTTGCTGACCGAAGGCTTCATTTTCCTTTCGCGTGCCGGGCAGCAGGAGGCCGAGGGCGAGGCCCGCCGCGAGGACGCCGAGGCCGACGCTGAGCGGATGGTCTTCGAAGAGGTCGTGTGCGGACTGCTTGGCCTGCTGTGAACCGGCGCGGATGCGGTCGCCGGCGTCGCTGGCCTGTTCGCGAAGGTGGTGGCCCATTTCCGAGGCGCGGTCGCGCATGTAGGCGGTGGAGTCGGCGATGCGGTGGCCGTATTCGCTGGCCTTATCGCGAGCTTGTTCGCCGTATTCGTGCGCCTTGTCGCGAGCTTGTTGGCCGTAGGCTTTGGCCTGTTCGCCGTAGTCGTGCGCTTTATCGCGAGCCTGTTGGCCGTAGGCCTTGGCTTGTTCGCCCATCTGGTGGGCCTTGCCTTCGCCCTGCCCGGCTTGTTGGGAACTGGTCCGCGGATAGGCGGAGCCCTGGCTTTCCATGCCGGCTTCATAGAGCGCATGGCGGGCGCGCAGCTCAGCGTCTTCGGGCGTGCCCGGCGGTCGGCCGGGGTAGTCGCGGTAGGCGATATGCTCCTCGGTCTGGCTGCTGCGTCTGCTTGCGCCCACCAGCCAGGCGATGCCGACGCCCGAGAGGACGGCGGGCATGGGGTTTTCGCGGATGGTGCGGATGAAGCCGTGTCCGGCCTGGCTGCTTTTGTGTTTGATTTTGTCCATGGTTTGCTGCGTGATGTATTGGGGTGATAGCCGAAGCTGGAGGGTGTCAATCGTGCTGTCCAGCTGGTGGCGGGTGTCGTCGATATCGCGTCGGATCGCGTCGGGGTTTTCTTGCTTTGACGGCTCGCGTTGCTCGTGGCGTTCGCGCAGTTTTTTGTCGCTGCGCGTCGGGCCGACGGTGCGGACGCGAGGTTTCTCGTCGGCTTCGCGTGTGCGCGTCGCTTCGCCGGCGGCCTGTCGTACGTGATGGTGTTCGTCGGACGACCCGGTGGTATCGGTGGTGTCGGTGTGCCGGGTCATGTCACTTTCTCTTTGAGCCATTGTTGGTTCTCCTGCAGACTGTCGACCGTCTGGTCGGGTCGATAGTGCTGCTCTCGCAATCGTTTGATGCCGACGTGGATGAGGCCCCATGCCCCCAGGCCCAGGGCGATCGCGACGACCAGCGGCCCCAGCCAGTAGGCGACGCCGATCGGCATGATCAGGGCGAAGAGGCTGGTGAGGGCGAAGCTGAGCGCGATGCAGAGTGTGATCGCGGCGAGCAGGCCGACCACCGCCCCGGCGATGACCAGCGTGCTGTGGCGTGCGACCTGTTGACCTTTTTCGGTCAACTCGGTGCGGGCCAGATCGATCTCACGTCGGAAGAGGTAGGAAGTCTGGTCTTTGAGGTCCTTCAGCAGTTCGCCGAAGGTTCGCGGGTCTGTGTCGATGATGCGTCTCATGGTCGTTCACCTTCCTCGCCTATGCCTTGCGAGGGGTCATCGTCAGCAAGGTTGTCTTGCGGCAGGTCGGAGGCCTGATCGGACGCTTCGCCGAGGGACGACGATTCGGCACCGGTGGGCTTTTCGCCTTGGAACGCTTTTCGCGCTTCGTCGCCGGCCTTGCGTGCCTCGGCGAAGGCCTCGCCGGTGGTGGACTCGCTGGGGCTGCCCTGCGATGCTTCGCCGATGCTGGCTTGGCCGGTGCCGTACGAACCAGTGCCATACGAGCCGATCTGCTTTTGCTGCGAGCCGCTTCGGGATTTGCCGGAGCTTCGGAGGAATCGGGCGGCGACGAGGCCGCAGGCGAAGGTTGCGCCGATGAAAATCGCGGGGTGTTGGCGGGCGGTGTTTTCGACTGAGCCGTAGAGCTGCTGAACGTCGTGGTTCTGCAGGTAGCTGGCGATGCTGTCGACCTGGTCGGCGGCCTGGTCGACGTAGCCGGCGGGGCCTTCCTGCTGTTCGTCGTGCAGCTTATGCCCGGCTTCGCGAATGGCGACGCCGATGTCGCTGATGGCCTGGGCCAGGCGTGACTTGCCCTGCTCGGCGAGGTTGTGGGCCTTCTCGCCGATGCGATCGCTGGCGGCGGAGGCGGCTTCGCGTGTGCGGCCGACGGCTTCGCGAGCCTGCTCGCCGAAGCGTTCGCCCTGGGTCTGCCCCTCGTCGGAGGACTCAAAGCCCTGTCGTTCGGGGTTTTTGATATCAGCCATAATGGAACTCCTTCTTTCCCGCTGTCTTTCGCAGCCCAGCCACGTTGCGCGAGCGACGAGCTCGCGGCGGACGTGGACACGCGGCATACGTATCTACACCAAGCGTAGGACAGGCACACCGCTTAACCGTTTGCGATGTGCACTGCTTCACCGGTCAGGCTGAGCCTGACCGCACCGTCCTCCACCCGTCACGCGGACTCAACATTCGGCCGAGGGGACCGGGGGTGTCCGGCGCGAACCATTCGGTCCGCGTCCCCCGCCCAAGTGAGCTAATGCAAGGCCGATGCCAGACGCGAGGGCCGATTCGATTGACGCGAGGCCATTTCAGTTGTGGGGATTGTAAGATTTGCCACATCCTTAGTGGCGATTATTACTTGTTGTAGATGATGATGTTACGCAGGGTTTACGTTGAGACCAGGGCCTTTGTTGCGGGGGGAGACCCACGGCTGGAAGCCGTGGGCTTCAGCATGTTTGAGGTCGATAGATCGGGCCTGGTTGGGCGGGCCCGTGAGAACCGGACGGCGGTGGGATGCGTCCCTATACTTGAGGTCGGCCAAGCGTTACGGCCGCCCTGCTTCACCCTTGCAACTTCAACCGGGAAAGCCATGCATCATTCGCCTTTGATTTTGACATTGACCGCGACGGTGAGCCTGTCGCTGCTGACTGCCTGCACCACCCGCGCCGACCCGCCGCCGGAGCAGACGCCCCGGGTTGCTCCGGACGTCACGCCGGCCGACGCGTCGAACGTTGCTCCGGAAGACGCCCCGGACGTGGCTTCGGAAGAGGCTGCGGAAATGGCTCATGAAGCAGAGGACACCGCCGAGCAGTGGCTGGAGCGGATCGAGGCTCGCAGTGATGAGATTGACACACTGACGGCGCGCGTGCGTTACGACCGCGTGCAGGTGTTGCTCGGCGACGAGCAGACGCGCTTCGGTCGGCTGACGTATGACGCGGGGCCGCCGGCGCGGTTTCATGTTCACTTCGATCGGATGGCGATGCACGACGAGATGCAGATGCAGGAACGGCGGTACATCTTCGACGGCCGATGGCTGGCGGAGCGGCATGACGACCAGCGGCTGTTCATTTTGCGCGAGCTGGTCGCGGAAGGCGACGAAGGCGAAGACCTGCTGCGACTGGGCGAAGGGCCGTTTGCCCTGCCGTTGGACTTGCAGAAGGACACCGTGCTGGAGCGGTTCGAGGTGGCGTTGGTGACGGAGGATGAGCCTGCGTTTGAGGAGGCTGTGCTGCTGCGGCTGACGCCTCGGCCGGGCGTTGAGATCGATCAGACACAGATCGATATCTGGTACGACCGCGAGACGCGTTTGCCGTTGCAGGTGCGGACGGTGAACGATGTGGATCAGACGGAGTCGACGATTCGGCTGGGCGAGATGCAGACGGGGGTGGATGTGGATGAGGCGGTGTTTGATACGACGCCGCCGGACGCGGCGGGGTGGCAGGTAGAGCGGCGGGCGCTGGATTGAGTTTGATGTTTGGTTGAGGGGGCTCGCCCCATTTAGCCCCGGTGCTTGCACCGCGCGCTCGGCGTGTGGGGGCGGGAAAGCGCGGTGCAAGCACCGCGGCTAAATGTTTCGAACTTGTACGCGTTGTCGTGCTGCCGTGCTGTCGTGCCGTGGTGTTATGGTTTCATGTCGCGTGGTCGTTGTCTATGTATGATGGTCGGCAATGTTTTGGGAGATGGTTCAGGTCGCTGGCGAGCGTTTGGGGGACGCGTTTCTGGTGGAGGTAATTGATGTCTGAATATGACACACGCGTTCGTGTCGATCGCGTTGACTGGTACGCCGTGCTGCCGTGGCTGGCGCTGTTGCGGACGGCGGCGATGGCGTTGCACCCGGCGAAGGTGGTGTTGGCGTTGGCGTTGGTGGCGTTGCTGTACGCGGGGGGGCTGGCGTTGGACGTGGTGTGGGGCGCGGCTGTGCCGGACGGCGCGGTGCAGCGGTACCAGGTGATGAGCGGCGAACAGTACAGCCGATGGATGGAAGCGTATCGCGAGGCGGCGGCGGACGACCGCGCGGGCGAAGCGCGCGGCGTGTTCGAGACGACCGTTGCGCAGCAGCGGTCGGCGTTTCGGCGGTTGCTCAACTCGGCGGTGACGCTGGAACTGGGTGTGGGCGATTTTCTCATGGGCCGAGGCTCGGCGTCGCGCGGCTTGATGGGGCCGATGGTCGAGATGCTTGTGACCGTGCCGACGTGGTTGATCCGCACGCAGCCGACGTTTGTGCTGCTGTACCTGTTGTGGGCGTTTCTGGTGACGGCGATCCTCGGCGGCGCGATCGCCCGGCTGGCGGCGCTGCACGCGTGTTTGAACCGTCGCGGCTCGCTGGTGGGTGCGGTGCGGTTCGTGGCGGCGCGGTATCCGTGGTTTTTCCTTGCGCCGCTGACGCCGGTGCTGCTGGTGGTGCTGATCGGCGTGGGGATGATGATTGTCGGTGTGCTGTTCAACCTGCCGGGGCTGGATGTGGTCGGCGCGCTGCTGTACGGGGCGATGCTGATGTGCGGGCTGGTGGCGGCGCTGCTGGTGGTGGGGCTGGCGACGGCGGGGCATCTGCTGCTGCCGGCGATGGCGGTGGAGGGGACGGACGCGTTTGATGCACTGAGTCGGACGTATAACTACACGCTCGGCCGACCGCTGCATTTTCTGTTCTATAGCCTGGTGAGCATCGTGTACGGGGCGGCGATGTACCTGGTGATCAGCCTGGTGCTGCTGCTGACGTTGTGGTTGACGTGGGCGTTTGCGAGCCAGTTGGTGTTTACCACGGTGGGCGATACGGGTGTGAATCGCTTTGACGCGCTGCTCGCGCCGCCGCTGGCAAACGAGTTGGTGACCGGTCGGCCGGACGTTGAGGTGGGCGTGCTGAGCACGATGGCGTCGGTCGTGATGCGTGGGTGGGTAACGCTGCTGGCGGCATTGTTGCCGGCGTTTGCGGTGAGCTTTTACTTCTGTGCGAGCACGTGGATTTACCTGCTGCTTCGTCGGGCGACGGACGGCACGGGGTTTGACGATGTGTTCATCGCGGGCGAGTTGGACGGCGACACGCTGGGCGACGCAGCGACCATGCCGCCGGAGAAGGTCGAGCCGGGCACGTGATGGGGTGGCGGGTTTTACATGATCGATGGTTGGTGGGTGTGGCTGCGCTGCTGCTGCTGACGGCGGCGGTGGCGTTGTGCGTTGGCTGTGAGCGTGCGGGGGATGAGGCGGCGAACGATGACGGTGAGCTGCGGCTGGTGTCGCTCGCGCCGGGGCTGACGCAGATGGTGGTCGACCTGGGGCTTGGCGATCGGCTGGTGGGCGTGGCGGAGCATGACGCTTCGGCGCCGCGCGGGCTGCCGGTGGTGGGCAACTATGCGGATGTGAACACCGAACGGCTGGTGGGCTTGTCGCCGACGCATGTGTTGACGCTGACGACGACGCGCGAGCCGCCGCGCCGACTGCGCGAGTTGGCCGAGGCGGGCCGATTCGAGTTGGTGGCGTATCGGTTTCCGTTTTCGATCGACGACGTTCGGCAGACGCTGCACCGTGATGCGGGTGATACGGGTGACGCGCGGCCGGGCCCGCCACCCCTTGGCGAGGCGTTGGGCGTGCCGGAGCGGGCGCGGGTGCTGCTGGCGCGGTTTGATGCGTCGCTTGGTGCGTTGCGTGAGTTGACGGCCGACCGCGATCGGCCGCGCGTGTTGCTGGTGATCGGCCACACGCCATTGATGGCCAGCGGGCCCGGCACGGTGCACGACCAGTTGCTCGAATGGGTGGGCGGGCGCAACGCCACGGCCGGGGCGAGCGTGACCGCGCCGACGTATGACCGCGAGGGGGTGCTGTCGCTTTCGCCGGAGGTGATATTGCTACTGTCGCCCGACGCCCCACCGCTGCACGACGGCGACGCTCGGCTACGCGCGATCCGCGACCTGCCCGTCCCGGCGATGCGCGACGATCGCGTGTATGTGATCAATCATCCGCAAGTGCTGCTGGCGAGCACGTCGCTGCCGGAAGTGGCGGCGACGCTGGCGACGGCGATTCACCCCGACCTGGCGGACGAGATCGCGGCCGTGATGGCGGACCATGCGGCGGAGTAGCCGTACAAGAGCAATCACGCCCGTCAGTTGCGATCGGCGGTTTTCGTCATTACGCTTCCACCAGCATCTGCCGCAGCGAGCACCGTCTGTGCAAGCGTTTGGTTGGCAGACCATTCCGCTGCCGCTTTTCCTGAAATGGGATAAAGGCTGACCGCCATGACCGACAAACTGCAAGGCGTCTTTACGCCACACATGGTGCCCCTCGATGCCCACGGCCGTGTCGCTGAGGATGAGCTGCGGCGGTATATCGACTGGCTGATCGAGCGCGGCGTGCATGGGCTGTACCCCAACGGCTCGACGGGCGAGTTCACCCGATTTACCGCTGACGAGCGGCGGCGCATCGTGCAGATCGTCTGTGAGCAGGCGGCCGGCCGTGTGCCCGTGCTCGCCGGTGCTGCCGAGGCGAATGTCGCCGAGACGCTGCGTGCCTGCGAAGCGTACGCCGAGTATGGGGCGCGGGCGGTGGCGATTGTCAGTCCGTTTTATTACAAGCTTTCGTCGGAGAGCGTGTACGCCTACTTTCGCGAGATCGCCCGCAACAGTCCGGTCGATGTGACGCTGTACAACATTCCGATGTTCGCTTCGCCGATCGACGTGCCGACGATCCGTCGGCTGGCGGAGTTTGATCGCATCATCGGCATCAAAGATTCCAGCGGCGACGTGGCGTTCATGATGCGGATGATCGCGGCGATCCGTCCGCATCGGCCTGACTTCACGTTCCTCACCGGTTGGGAAGCCGTGCTCGTGCCCATGCTCCAGGTCGGCGCGGACGGCGGCACGCACGCGACCAGCGGCGTCGTGCCGGAGCTGACCCGCAAGCTCTATGACCTGACCCGCGCGGGGCAGCTTGATGAGGCGATCTCGCTGCAATATCGCCTGCTGGAGTTGTTCGACACGATGCTCTACTCGGCCGACTTCCCCGAGGGCTTCCGCGCTGCGGTCGAGCTGCGCGGCATTCGCCTGGGTGCAAGCCGACAGCCGATGAGCGAGACGCAGCAGGTCGACCGCAGCGCCTTGCAGCGCGTGCTGCACTGCCTGGTCGCCGACTTCGGGTTGATTGATCCGCCGAGCGAAGGCTGCCCGCCGCGCAATGGCCAGCCCGCCGCCGGCGTGGGCCGAGAGCACATTTCCCACATTGCCCAACAGGTCATCGACCAGTTGCGTCAGCGCGGCGTTTTGTAAACGTTGATGCGGGCGGCGATGTCGGCCGGTGAAGCCGCCGCCGATGCCCCCTACCAGCCAGGGCACGGCCGTCTTAACTTGAATCCGCAATGCGCCCGGAGGGACTCGAACCCCCAACCCTCGGTTCCGAAGACCGATGCTCTATCCAATTGAGCTACGGACGCAGGTTTGTATGTCCAGGCGAGGGTGCGTTAGCAGGCCCTTGCCCGGCCGAGCGGGGTTGTGCCGCTACGACTTGTGCAAAGCCTACTGGCGAATGCCGAGGCGGTCAATCGCGGGTGGCGGCGGGCGGCCAGAAACTTCGTAACACGACCTAAACGACACGATCGATTCAACCGATACCGTTTTTTAGTCGTGCGATTTGCACGGCCGGCTCAGGGGAGAATCGCAACCATGAAGCACTATGATCTTGTGGTGATCGGCACGGGGCCGGCCGGTCAGAAAGGCGCGATCCAGGCGGCGAAGCTTGGAAAGCGTGTGGCGATCATTGAGAAAGCCACCGTGCTCGGTGGAGCCGCGATCAATACAGGTACGATCCCCTCCAAAGCACTGCGCGAAGCGGTGCTGCACCTGACCGGCCACGCGAAGCGCGGGCTGTTCGGGCAGAGCTACCGGGTCAAGAAAGACATCACCATCGCCGACCTCGCCGCGGTGAGCCAACAGGTCATCCGCCACGAGTGGGAGCTGATCCAGGATCAACTGGAACGCAACGGCATCGACCTGATCTGGGGCAAGGCCCACTTCGAAGGGCCCAACCTGCTTCAGATCCAGCGCAACGGCGATGCCGAGCTGCTCACGGCCGACAAGTTCCTCGTCGCGGTGGGCACACGGCCGGCCCGGCCGACGAACGTGCCGTTCAATGAAACAAGCGTGTTCTGCTCCGATCAACTGCTGCACCTCGAACGCCTGCCCAAGAGCATGATCGTCGTCGGCGGCGGCGTGATCGGCACGGAGTACGCCTGCATCATGGCGACGCTGGGTGTGCGCGTCATCCTCGTGGAAGGTCGCAGCAAGCTGCTGGGCTTTCTCGATGATGAGATCACCGAAGCGTTTCAGTACCAGCTTCGCCGAGCCGGCATCACGCTTCGGCTGGGTGAGAAGGTCGAGAAGATCGACGAAGTCAAAGGCGACCCGACCACCGGCGGCAAGCCGTTGGTGCAGGCGACGCTGGAGTCGGGCAAACGGCTACGCGCCGAGACGCTGCTCTACGCGGTCGGTCGGCAAGGCGTGTGCGGCGCCCTGGGGCTGGACAACGTGGGCATCTCGTTCGACGACCGCGAACGGCTGAAGGTCAACGACCACTACCAGACCAACATCGAACACGTCTATGCGGCGGGCGATGTGATCGGCTTCCCCTCGCTGGCCTCGACGAGCATGGAGCAGGGCCGACGGGCTGTTTGCCACGCGTTCGGCGTGAAGGAAGACAACTTCAACACGCTGTTTCCGTATGGCATTTACGCTGTGCCGGAAATTTCAATGGTCGGCCAGACCGAAGAGCAACTCACCGAAGCCGGCATCCCGTACGAAGCAGGCATCGCGACGTATGACGAAGTCTCTCGCGGCAAACTGCTGGGCGACCACACCGGCATGCTCAAGCTGCTGATCCACCAGGACGACCACACCATCCTCGGCGTGCACGCGATCGGCACGCAGGCGACGGAGCTGATCCACATCGGCCAGGCGGTGATGACGCTCAAGGGCACAGCCCAGTATTTCATCCAGAACGTGTTCAACTACCCGACGCTCGCCGAGGCGTACCGCGTCGCAGCGTACAACGGGTTGAACAAGCTACGGCATATCTGACCACCACCCCGTCGCACACGAGGGCAACACGAGCATGATCTATACACCTACGTCGATCGGCTCGTCGGGATAGCCATCGTTCAATAACGCGCTGAGATATTGAGCAATGCGTCGTGGAGCAAAGTCGCTGGTCGAGCGTTGCAGTTCTTCGACCGACCACCAGTGGTGGCCGAGTTGATCGTGTATCTCCTGATCGTCTGCGATAGCGCGAATCACCGTGGCGTCGGTGCGGGCAACGAAGAAACGCTCGTGCTGGTTGTAGCGGCGATGGCGGTAGGTGAACGCGTGCGTGCGATGCCAAACACAGCAGGACACTTCATGGATACGAAGGCCCGTTTCCTCGTATACCTCGCGGCGAGCAGCGTCTTCGTAAGACTCGTTTGCTTCGAGGCCGCCGCCGGGCGCGATCCAGAACGGCTCCCCACCCGTTGGATCCTGGCAATGGAACATCAACAGGCGATCCTCCGCATCCAGCAGCAGCACGCGCGCCGCAGAGCGAACGACCAAGCCATCCTGATGCGTCTGTTCCACCGTTGCCCCCTTTGCGTGAATCACCCCTGATCCAGCCGACGGAGGTCGAGGCCGGCTTCATTGAGCTTCTGCTTGATTTCGGTGAGGCTGGTCATGCCGAAGTTTTTGACGCCCATCAGCTCGGCCTCGGTCTTGGTGACGAGGTCGCCGATGCTGGTGACGCCCAGCAGAGCCAGCGCCTTGCGGGCGCGGACGGAGAGGTTCAGTTCATTGACCGACTTGTTGAGCGTGTCGTTGTCGCCGGCCTGGTCGCGAAGCTGGTCGTAGACTTCCTGCTTGACCTGCTGCTGCTGCTGTTCGACGGCCTGGCCGAGGCGAAGGCCGCGCTGAGCGAGCATGGTCTTGATTTCGTCGAGGCTGGCGTCGCCGAAGTTCTTGAAGCTGCGCAGCTCGGCTTCGGTGACCTTGAGCAGGTCGCCGAGCGTGCGGATGTTCATCTTGCGAAGCGCGTTTCGCGTGCGGACGGACAGTTCGAAGTCGGTCACGGGCGTGTCGAGCAGCGCGTTGTGGGCGGCGACCTTCTTCTCCTGGTCGTCGTCGATGATCATGCCCTTGCTGGCGAGCACGTCTTTGATGTAGAGGCGGGCGCGCGGGTGGTTGGGCTCGGTGGCGAGCACCTGGCGGAGGCAGCGCTCGGCCTTGCCGTGGTCGTTGCGGTCTTCGTAAAGCACGGCGAGGTTGATCAGCGCGTTCAGCGACGGCCGTTCGCGGCGGGCACACTCTTCATAAAGATGCACCGCTTCGTCTTCCTCGCCCATGAGGTCGAGGTTGTAGGCGAGGCGGAAACAGATGGCCGCGTCGTCCGGGTCGGCGGCGTAGGCGGCCTCGTACTGCTCCACCGCTTCGTAGCGGTTGCCGGCCTGCTCGGCCTGGAACCCGGCGTCGTAGTATTTCTTGGCTGTTTCCACGTCACGAACGTCGCCCATCGTGCCCATATCTTCCGCTGCGCTCATCATCGTGTCTTTTCCAGTTTTCAGGCCTTCACATGTCCACGGCAGACCGGCCGCCGCACCCCCCGCGCAAGCAGGTAAGGGTAGTATCATCGGCCTGCCTCGGCAAGCGCGGGCCACATTGACGGGGGGAGCCGAATCTGTATAGATGGGTCGCAACGGGTCATGTTTTCCTCTTTCCGCAAAGGTTCTCCCAATGCGTCATCGTCGCCCTGCCGGCTGGTTTTCCATGCTTTTCACCGCTGCGGTCGCCTGCCTGCTGCTGATGGCCGTGCCGTCGGCGTCGGCCGCCGAGGTCAAGCCCCATACCGTGCTGCTCACCTGGCAGCAGGACCCGACAACGACGATGACCGTGCAATGGCTGCAGCGCGGCGACCTGCTGCCGCTGGCCGAGGGGCAAGACGAGTCGCTGGAGCATGCGCATGGCGTACCGCAGATCGAAGCCCCGCCCGCCGACGCCGACGCGACGTGGGACGGGCCGGCGCTGCACGTGCCGCTGATGTTGAACGAGGCCCATCGCGTGCCAAACCCGGATAGCTTCGACGCAGAGCTGAAGCTGGGCTGGACGGAGGCGGGCCTGTTCCTGCGGGTGGCGGTGCGTGACCTGACGCCGAGCGAGCATCCGGACCGTAACGACCTGTGGCGGGCGGATTCGGTGGAGCTGTTCGTCTCGACCGGCGTTGGCGATAGCGATCGGTATCAGTTGATCCTGGCGTCGGGCGCGGACCCGGAACAAGACGGGCTTCGCATGCAGTTTTACGATAGCCGTGCCGATCGGGCGGTGGACCTCACCGCGGAAACGAGCTCGGCGGTGCATGATGAGGGTTACACCATTGATGTGTTGCTGCCTTGGGAGAACCTGGGCCTGGACGCGGTGGAGGCCGGGCGTGAGCTTGCCTTCAACGCGATTGTGAACGACGCGGGGACCGAGGAAGCGTCGCAGTGGTTGGGCTGGCATCACCATCGTGACAGCAGCCGGAACAGCCGATCGATGATGCCATTGAAACTGACCGATGGCGAAGGCACGCAGGTGCTGCTGCGAACCGTCCTGAAGGAAGATCACCTCGACACGGACAAATCGGAAGCGCAGTTTTTCGCACACCCGGACCTGGCTGGCAAGACGATCACGTTGCACGCAGGCGACGAAGTGGTCGGCTCGACGACGCTGGAAGGCGACGAGCTTCCGCTGCATGCGGCGATTCCGATCCCTGCCCCGCCGGAGGACGAGCGATGGGGTGCGTTGTCGGTGGAATTGGACGATGAACGCGTCGCGGTGCTGGAGATGTCGGCGATTTATGCGTCGCGCCCGCCGGACGCTGCGGAGCTGCTTTATCGAGCAGCGGGCGAGTCGGAGTTCCAGACGGCGGAAACGGCGGTGCATCGCATGATCGCCTGGCCGGGCGTGTTCCGCCAGCGTGTCGAGCTGACCGGGCTGGAGCCGGCGAGCACGTACGAGTTTCAAATCCCCGGCGTGGATCGCACGTTCAAGTTCCGCACGATGCCGACCGACATTGACGAGCCGCTGCGGTTCGCCACCGGCGGCGACATCCGTCACCGGCAGGACTGGATGGAAGCCACCAATCGACAGGCGATGAAATATGACATCGACTTCGTGGTCTGGGGCGGCGACTTTGCTTATGCCGACGCGATGGAAGAACGGCTATACCGCTGGGACGAATGGTTCCAGGCGAACTACAACACGTTAATCAGCGACGACGGCCGAGTCGTGCCCGTGGTCGCGGGCATCGGCAACCACGAAGTCCGCGGCGGATATATGGTCAACCAGGACGACTACGAACCCACGGACGAGTACCGCCTCGGCCGGGCCCCCTACTTCTTCCAGCTTTTCGCCTTCCCCGGCCAGCCGGGCTACGGCGTGCTGGACTTCGGCGACTACCTGTCCATCGTCCTGCCCGACACGAACCACGCCAACCCGATCGCCGGCGAGCAGACGGACTGGCTTGCCAGCGTGCTTGCCGAGCGCGAGCATGTCCCGCACGTCTTCCCCGTGTACCATGTGCCGGCATATCCGTCGCACCGGCCTTACGACGGCGGCGTCAGCCGACAGGTGCGCGAACACTGGGTGCCGCTGTTTGAAGAGCATGGCATTGAAGTCGTCTTCGAAAACCACGACCACACGTATAAGCGCACCCACCCGCTGCGCGGCGGCGAAGTCGACCCGCATCGCGGCATCGTCTACATGGGCGACGGCGCCTGGGGCGTGGGCACGCGCGACGTGCACGACGTGGAGGAAACGTGGTATCTGCGTCGGGCCGAGTCGACCCGTCATGCGATCATCGTGACCCTGCACGGCCGACACCGGCACATGCTCGTGGTCAGCGAAGATGGCGACATTCTGGACGAATACCCGCAGACGCCGTTGAACAGCGGGCTGGGTCAGTAAAGACGCGCGCGGGTGCCGAAAGCCCACGGATTAAATCCGTGGGCTTCGAGCGCACCCGAGATTCATGTGGCAATCAGTCGGCAGGCTCGATGCGATACAGCCCGCCGTCGGACTCATCGCTGACAGCGTAGATGTTGTTGTCGGGGCCGATGCGTACGTCGCGCACTCGGCCGATCGTATCGCGAAGCACTTCCTCTTCATGCACGACCTCGTCGTCTTCGAGGACGACCCGGCGGATCTGCTTCACATACAGGCCGCCGATGAGGATGTTGTTTTCCCAGTTGCCGAACTGTCCGCCGTTGACGATCGCCAGGCCGGAGGGCGCGAGCGTCGGCAGGAACTCGCGGATCGGCTCGGCCGTGTCGGGCCGTTCGCGGGCGCTGTCGCCGAACTGTGCTTCAGTGCCGTAGTCGCGGCCCGGGGTTGATACGGGCCAGCCGTAGTTCTCGCCCGGCTCGATGCGATCGAGTCGATCGCCGCCGCGCGGGCCGTGGTCGGCGGCCCAGATTTCGCGGGTGACGGGGTGGATGTCCATGCCCTGAATGTTGCGATGCCCGTAGCTGTAGATTTCCGGGTGTACGTCGTCGCGATCGCGGAACGGGTTGTCGTCAGGCACGTTGCCGTCGTCGGTGAGGCGGAGCATTTTGCCTGCGTGGTCTTCGAGATCCTGGGCGCGTTCGGGCTCGACGCCGCGATCACCGATGCTCAGCAGCAGCGTGCCGTCGTCGAGGAACAGGATGCGCGAGCCGTAGTGTCGGCCGGGGTCGGACTTGCGATCCTGAGTGAACAGCTCTTCGACGTCGGTGAGGCGCATCGTCTCGTCGTCGATCTTCGCGCGGATGAGCGCGGTGGCTGTGCCGTCTTCGTCGCCCTTGGAGTAGGTGAGGTAGATCCAGCCGTTGCTGGCGTAGTCCGGGTGGACCGCCACATCGAGCAGGCCGCCCTGGTTTTCGACGTGCAGATCGTCGGGCAGGTTGTGAAGCTCGACCGGCTCGCCATTGCGTAGCCAGTGCAGTCGGCCGGGCCGCTCGGTTACGAGCATCGACTCGTCGGGCAGGAACGCTACCGCCCACGGATGTTCCAGATCGCCGATGATGCGTGTCACCTTCAGGTCGTGATACTGTGAGCCCGCCGACTCTTCGATCACCTCTTCCTCGGCCACAGCGGGCCCGGCGAGCCAGGCACAGGTGAGCGTGGTGGTCAGGGCAACTTTCGAGGCAAACTTCATGCGATACGCTCCTTCCGAATCCAGAGAATCCCTTACAACGATTGTGGAACCCTAGGGCGCGAAAGTTGCTCGGGTCAACGGCGATTGCGAGGAACCGGCACGGTTTTGCAGGATGTACCCCGATCTGGGAGACTGCTTCGCTTTGGCCGACGGTGTTGGACGAGACCACGATTCTTACCCCACAAGACCCATGAAACTTCAGGCTCCCAAAGGCACGCGCGACTTCTACCCTCACGACATGGCTTGGCGGAATCACCTGCACGACGCCTGGCGCCGCGTGTCGATCCGCCACGGGTTTGAGCAGGTGGACGGGCCGATCTTCGAAACGCTCGACCTCTACAAGGTCAAGTCGGGCGAGGGCATCGTCTCCGAGCTGTTCCACTTTGAAGACCGCGGCGGCCGAGGCATGGCCATCCGCCCCGAGTTTACGCCGACGCTGGCGCGGATGGTCGCGGCGCAGGCGAATGCGTTGCCCAAGCCGATCAAGTGGTTCTGTACGCCGAACCTCTGTCGGGCCGAGCGGCCGCAGCGCGGTCGGCTGCGCGAGTTCTTCCAGTGGAACGTCGACATCCTCGGCAGCGACGCCGCGGTCGCCGACGCGGAGTGCATCCTCGTCGCGATCGACCTGTTGCAGGAGCTGGGCCTCAAGCCCGAGCACGTCCGGGTGAAGATCAGCCACCGGCAGACAGTGCGCCACATCCTCAGTCTGCTCGGCGTGTCCGATGAGAAGATGGAAGACGCGTTCGATCTGCTCGACCGCCGCGACAAGATCGAGCCGGAGGCGTTTCAAAAGCGGGCCGGCGAGCTGGGGCTGGACGAGCCGCGCGTCGCGCGATTCGACCAGACCTGCCGGTACAAGTACAAGGTCGGCAGCCTCGGCGGGCTGAAAAAATCGCTGGGCATTGACGGCGACGAACTCGCAGCGCTTGAGGCGCTCGACCAGCAACTGCTCGACTTCGGCATTGCCGACTGGTGCGAATATGACCTTGGCATCGTGCGCGGGTTGGCGTACTACACGGGCACGGTGTTTGAAGTGCACGAAGCCACCGGCGTCGAGCGCGCGATGGCAGGCGGCGGGCGGTACGACCAGCTCATCGAATTGTTCGGCGGACCGGCGACGCCGGCGGTCGGCTTCGGCATGGGCGACGTCGTCCTCACCAACGTGCTCGCCGACAAGGGGCTGATACCCGAAGACGTGAGCCCTCGGCCGGACGTGTACGTGCTCGCCGCGACGGAAGCGGGCGGCCACAAGCTCGGCGGCGTCGTCGCGTCATTGCGACAGCAAGGCGTGCACGCTCGACTGAGCTACCGCGCGACACGCAACATCAGCAAGCTGCTTAAAGAAGCCGGCTCGGCACGGGCGAGGTTCGCGCTCATCCTCGATGATGAGGCGGCGAACGGCACGGGGCAACTGAAAGACCTCGAGTCCGGCGAACAGGAAATCGTCAAGTTTGACGCAGTGGCGCGACGCGTAAAGGTTTAGCGGCCGCCCCACCGGGGCGCCTTGCGAGGGGGGCGGCGAGGATGGCACAACGGCGATTCCATTACGACGCGGCGTTCGAGCACTACCTGCGGGCCAACGGCATCCCGTACGTGGCGGTCGATGAAGCAAAGCGGGCGGTGGCGGGCAAAGGCGAGATTGCGGGTGTGCCGCGAAAGCTCAAGAGTTTTGACTTTGTCGTCTACAGCGAGGGTGATGCGAACCTGCTGATTGACGTGAAGGGCCGTAAGCATTCGGGGCGGACCGGCAGAGCGTTGCAGAACTGGGTGACGAACGATGATGTGAAATGCCTAGACCAGTGGACGGGCATCTTCGGCGAGGGGTTCGAGGCGGCCTTCTCGTTTCTTTTCTGGTGTGATGTGCAGCCGCCGGACGCGTTGTTCCATGAGATTTTCGAATTTGCGGATCGGTGGTATGCTGTGTTGGCCGTGCGGCTGAGCGATTACCGTCAGCACATGCGCCGGCGAAGCGCCAAATGGGACACGGTCAGCCTGCCAGCCAAGGCATTTACGGAGCTGGCCGTGCCGCTGAAAACGCTTTTATGAGGGTTCGACCCGGTGTTCGCGGGCCTTGGCAAAAGGTTTGGCGGGCTCTACAATCGACAAATCGGTTTTTCCAACCCCCCTGACACGAAAGTGGGAGGAGTGTCTGATGCCCGGCGACGCAGGCAGCGGTGACGATCACGCGCAACTTAAGCAACCATCGACAGCTACAACGGAGCAGCGCGATGCCGTTGTCGTCCGTCTTGCGGGTGACTCCGGGGACGGTATGCAGCTCGCGGGCACGCAGTTCACCGACACCTCGGCGGTCATGGGCAATGACATCGCCACGCTGCCCGACTTCCCTGCCGAGATCCGCGCCCCCGCCGGCACGGTCGCCGGTGTGTCCGGCTTCCAGATCAACTTCGCCAGCGAAGACATCTACACGCCCGGCGATCAGGTCAACGTGCTCATCGCGATGAACCCGGCGGCCTTCAAAGCCCACATCGCCGACGTCGAGGCCGGCGGCACGGTCATCGTCAACGAGTCGGAGTTCGACAAAGTCTCGCTGCGCAAGGCCGGCTACGAAGACGGCTACAACCCCATCGAAGACGAAAAATACGTCCGCCAGTACAAGCTCTACAAAGTGCCCATCACCCGGCTGAACGCCGAGGCGCTCGAAGAGACCGGCATGGGCGCGAAAGACGTCAACCGCTGCAAAAACATGTACGCGCTGGGGCTGATCTACTGGCTGTACGATCGGCCGCTGGACATCACCATCAACCACCTCGAAGACTACTTCGGCAAGAAGAAAAACCTGCCGCAAGTCGCCGAGGCGAACGTCAAAGCCCTCAAGGCGGGCTACTTCTTCGGCGAAACCGCCGAGCTGTTCCCCGTCCGCTACCAGGTGCCCAAGGCCGCGATCACGCCGGGCACGTATCGCAAGATCACCGGCAACGAAGCGCTGGCGATGGGCCTGATCGCCGGCGGCCACCTCGCTGACAAGAACGTGGTCTACTGCTCGTATCCGATCACGCCCGCCAGCGATGTGCTGCACTACCTCGCGGCGATGCGGCACTTCGGCGTCAAGACGTTCCAGGCGGAAGACGAAATCGCCGCGGTGGGCTCGGCCATCGGCGCGAGCTTCGCCGGGCAGCTGGGCATCACCGGCACGTCCGGCCCGGGCTTCGCGCTCAAGGGCGAAGCGATCGGCCTGGCGGTCATGACCGAACTGCCGCTGGTCATTCTCAACGTACAGCGTGGCGGGCCTTCGACTGGTCTGCCCACGAAGACCGAGCAGGCCGACCTGCTCATGGCGTTGTTCGGCCGAAACGGTGAATGTCCCGTCGTCGTGCTCGCGCCGCAATCGCCCAGTGACTGCTTCGACATCGGCGTGGAAGCCGCCCGGCTGACGTTGCAGCATATGGTGCCCGTGGTCGTGCTCAGCGAAGGGTATCTGGCCAACGGTGCCGAGCCGTGGCGCGTGCCCGATGCGTCGAGCTTCGACAAGATCGAAGTGAAGCATCCGACCGCCATCGGCGAAGGCGACGAGGCGTATGCCCCGTATGCTCGCGATGAGAACCTCGTTCGGCCGTGGGCGCTGCCCGGCACGCCGGGGCTGGAGCATCGCATCGGCGGCCTTGAAAAGGCGCACCACACCGGCACGGTCGCGTACGAAGGCGAGAACCACCAGTTGATGACGCAACTGCGTCAGGCGAAGCTGGACAAGATCGCGGACCGCGTGCCGCCGATCGAGCCTTATGGCGATGCGTCCGGCGACCTGCTCGTGCTCGGCTGGGGCGGCACGTATGGCGCGATCGTGACCGCGGTGCGTCGTGCTCGCGAAGATGGCAAGAAGGTTGCTGCAGCGCATCTGCGCCACCTCAACCCGATGCCCCGCAACCTCGGCGAGGTGCTCAAGCGGTTCAAGAAAGTGCTCGTGCCGGAATTGAACAGCGGGCAGCTGCGCATGCTCGTGCGTGCGAAGCACCTGGTGGACGCTCGCGGGCTGAACAAGATGCAGGGCAAGCCGTTCCTCGTCGAAGAAGTGCAGCAGGCCATCAACCTGATGCTCACCGACGAATGGGGCGACGCCGAGTCGCTTTTGCCCATGGACGGCAAGGTTGATCCGAAAGCACAGGGATTGAAGTTGTAGTCGTAGGAGATGAACGCCAAGTCGCCAAGGCGCCAAGACGCCAAGGAACAATGGCATTGATTGTCAATAAGCTCTGACGAAAGCAACAGGCAGACAGGTTGCATTGAGCTTCTGACTGGATTGGGAATTTTCTTGGCGACTTGGCGTCTTGGCGTCTTGGCGTAATGACTCGAAACCGAGCCGACATCATGGCAGACAAAACCCTCACCGTGCTCAAGCCCAAGGACTACGCCTCCGACCAGGACGTGCGCTGGTGCCCCGGCTGCGGCGATTACGCCATCCTCAACCAGGTCCGCAAGGTCGCTGCGAAGATGGGCCTCAAGCGTGAGAAGACCGTCTTCGTCTCCGGCATCGGCTGCGCCGCCAGGTTCCCGTACTACATGAACACCTACGGGTTCCACTCCATCCACGGCCGAGCGCCCGCGATCGCCACCGGCGTCAAACTCGCCAACCCCGAACTCGACGTCTGGGTCGTCGGCGGCGACGGTGACATGCTCTCCATCGGCGGCAATCACCTCATCCACATGCTCCGCCGAAACGTCAACCTCAAGCTCATGCTATTCAACAACCGCATCTACGGCTTGACCAAGGGCCAATACTCCCCCACCTCCGAAGTGGGCAAGAAGACCAAGTCCAGCCCGATGGGGTCGCTCGATTGCCCGATCAACCCGATCTCCATCGCGCTCGCTGCCGAGGCCGGCTTCGTCGCGCGTGGTATCGATGTCGACAAAGACCTGCCCAACGTGCTCGAACGCGCCGCGAAGCACAAGGGCGCATCGTTCGTTGAGATCTACCAGGACTGCAACGTCTTCAACCACAAAGCCTACGCCCACGCGACGGACAAGGATACGAAGGAAGACAACCTGCTCCGCCTTGAGCATGGCAAGCCGATGATCTTCGGCAAGGATCGCGACAAGGGCATCCGCCTCAACGGGCATCGTCTGGAAGTTGTCGAACTGAAGAACGGGATCACGGAAGATGATCTGCTGTTCCATGACGAGACGGACGAGGGGTTGGCGTTCATGCTTAGCCGAATGCGGTTCCCCGAGTTCCCCGAGCCGGTGGGCGTGTTCCACGTCTACGAAGACCGCTGCTATGAAGAGTTGCTCAGCCAGCAGGTGGAGCAGGCCATCGAGAAGCGGGGTCGCGGTCGGCTGGAAGACCTGCTCAACGCCGGCGATACGTACACCATCAGCGAAACCGACGCGCAGCACGGCCTGCACGAGTGATCGCACCGCCAATCACAGCCGCCACTTAAACGGACGCCACACGGCATCGCGTTGGGTGGTGTCTGCTTCACGTTCCCAACAGCACATCAAAGCGTCTAATACGGTTTCGAGTTATTCCCAGCGCGTTTTCCCACCCCCTCTCCCTCCCAGGGAGAGGGAACCGGACGCGCTGGGATTAACTTGAAGCCGTATAACGGACCGGACATGAACCTCAGTGTGCGCTCGAAGCCCACGGATTGAATCCGTGGGCGTCACCCTCGTACACCCACCAAGCCCGGGCTCGGCTCCCCCCTCGCACCCGTGTGTTTCGTGCAAATCCAATATTGATGGCGGCGGCGCATACATCCATCGTCCCTGAAGCCGCCGTACATGAAACTGAAGAGTGATCGCAACCTCGGCCGTCAGGCTCGGAAGAAAATCTTTCGCAAAGCAGTCGCGTGGGCTGCCCGAGCGGGCCGATACAGCATCGATCACGAAAGGGTATCACTATGTTTACAAAAACCTCTTCTATGACCATCGCCGCGGCACTGATGTTCGGCACGGGAGGTATCGCGCTGGCGGAAAACGACCAGGCTCACGACCGCGATGCCGACGACCGCCTCGCTCCGCAACAGGAGCAGACAACGGGCGATCGAAACGCCGATGAAATGCAAGATCCGCAGCAGGCGCGGGACCGCGATCGCGATCGCGATGGCGACCGGATGATGGACCGTGACGATGAGTCAGGCGTGCTGTTGCGCGGCACGGAAGTTACCGACTACGAAATTCACAATCAGGCAGGCGAACGGATCGGCGACATCTCCGACCTCGCAGTCGACACGCAACAAGGCAAGATCGCTTACGTGATCGTCCGCCTCGACGAAGCGGTGTCGGAAGATGAGGGCGCAGCTGACGGAGCCCTGGCGACCATCGGCATCGGCCGCGAACACTACGCCCTGCCGTGGCAGAGCTTTGAAGCCGTCGCAGGCGAAGAAGCACTGACGTTGACGATCGACCGCGAACGGCTCGCCCAGATGGAAGCGTTCGACGACGATTGGGATCGGCTTAACGATCCGGGCCACGCCAGGCAGCAACGCGAATCGCTTGGACTCGACCGCGATCGGGAAGAAGACGACGCGACATCGGTTCGGGTTGAAGCGTTGAGTGACCTGCGCGGCCGGGACGTTCAAGGTCGCGACGATGACACGATTGCGCAGATCGACGATCTGATGATCGACTCCCGCGAAGGACACCTGGCGTACGCGGTGCTGAACTATGGCGGGTTCCTCGGCATCGGCCGTGACTATGTCGCAGTGCCCTACCAGGCCCTTCAGCAGGCGGTCGGTACCGATGATGAAATGTTTACCGACGACGACGCGTTCGTTCTTGACGCTGACGAGGACACGCTGGACCGGATCTCGTTCGACCGCGGCGACTGGCCCAACATGACCGACGAACAGTGGGCCCAGTCGGTGCACGAAGCGTTCGATCACGAGCCCTACTGGCAAGTGTTCGGCTACGCCCCCCCGCGTGAGTCGCAAAAAGATCGCGTTGACGACTAACACAACAGGCCGAGCCGACCGCAACCCTGCGGTCGGCCCTCGGCCAAGGCACAATCGAGCCATTAAACATTAACGATATGGCGGCCCGGCCTGCGAGTAATTTCGCAGGCCGGCTTTATGCGCAGGCAGACCTCGACTCGCTGAAGTGCAAGCGTCGCGTGAACGAAAAGCATGTCAATCCGCCGCCCTACCGGGGGCTTATGCCAGTTGCCGAATCTGCCTGGCCAGGCCATCGCAGCTTGATGCGTACTGGTCGCCGAACAAGCGAAGATGCAGGAGCATCGTGTTCAGCCAATAGATTCGACAGCGGCGGTCGAACCCCGGCCGGAGCGGGTGAGTCTGCGTGTAGGTTCGGAAGAAGACGTCGCCGGCCGTGTGAAACAGCCGCAGGTAAGCCAGTTCGTATTCCGGGTCGGCGTACAGGCCCGCCGGATCGACGAATGCAGTCAGTGTCGGGCGATCGGGGTGAGCGTCATTGACAAGGATATTGGTTGCCCAGAGGTCGCCGTGCACGAGTGTGGGGCGTGCCTGTTCGGGCAGCCACGCTTCGAGTTCGCCGAGCAGTTTGTGGATGACGTCGCGGGTCTTCGAGCTGAGGTGTTCACCGACGGCATGAAACTCACGTTCCAACGTCGGGCCGAAGACATCCAGCCAGCGTGACCGTTTCGCGTCATCCATAACGACGGGGCCGAACCTTTCAGCGGTATGCGTGTGCAGCGATGCGATGTGCGTAGCGAGCTGCCCCTGCAGCGACGCGATCCCACGTTGACCGAGTTGAGCCTCGCCAAGATTCCGCCCTGCCATCCGCTGCATCAAGAGGCCGCTGACGCCCTCCTCTTCGTCCGCGAAACAGGTATGCACTTCCGGCACGGGGAAGGTCGAGTGTTCGCGATACCACCGCAGTGCCGCGAACTCGCGTTCGAACGCATCGTGATGATCAAGCACATTAAGCTTACCCACCAGCCAGCCCGGCTCGCCGTCGAGTTGCCACGCCCAGACGTGATTGATCATGCCGCCGTTTAACTGGCGCACCGCCAGCACACGGCGTGAAGGCTCATACCATCGGCGAACGAGGCGGGTCGCATGGTCAATATCGACAAGTAGTTTTGAAACCATGATGGCATCGGCCGACCCCTCGGCCACTCCCACCGCCCCGGCATGGGCGCCTCGATATCTGGCCAACAAAACCCCGCCCGCGATGAGCCGCACTCACGCGTAGCACCTCGATCCAGGTACGATCAGAACCCCCCTGAAAGATCTCCCGGCAAGCGGGAAACAAAAGCGGGTGACGGGAATCGAACCCGCATCATTGGCTTGGGAAGCCAACGCTCTACCATTGAGCTACACCCGCATCCGGAGGAAGCCACAAGCCTCTTACTACAAGGCGCTTACAGAAGAACCGGCCTCGGCTAGTTGTTATTTTTGGACGTCTTTCTGGACACTCGCTAGCAACCCTGGTATCCCGCCGTTGAACGTCGAATCACATCATATCAGGAGTTTCAGCAGATGGCGAAAGCAGGCCGACGCGGCAGACCGTCTCGGCCGTATCGGACGTCGTGGGGCGAGAACGTCGAGGGGCTCTACAAGTGCCCGGACGGCCGCTGGCGCATCACTGTGACCGGCCAGACGTTCACTGAACACGACGAGCGGCGAGAGCACCACGATCTGTGGGCTCACAACCTGATGCGGGATCAGCTGCTCGCCAACCTGAAACTGGATGAGGACATGAAGAAACGAGTGGAGGAGCGGCGGAGGCGGGCGAATGAGCCCGTTGATTGAAGGGGACCCACGCATTGGGCAGTGCTTTGGGCCGCGTCAAACAATGACAAGCGGCTCACCCCCCTGGATCTCGCAAAGTGACGACCTTCTATCGGTACAGACGTATTCGCAGTGGGTAATCCAAGCGGTTTGTCATGTACCATCAGCCGTGGGATCGTCAGTGCTATTCGGCCTGCTAGTTCGTTTCCCACGCCGGCTGCAAGCTATTGAAGTATTCGAGCCAATTGCTGAGCCCGCCATCGGCAAACTGGCCCAGGCCGGCCAACAGGAAATAAAGACAAATCGAGCCTCGGGCGAGCAGCAGGATCGCATCGGCACACCAGGGACTCGGCGACTCCCTGGCCACTGCCCGGTGCCATCATTCGTATCGCCGCCTGCTGATCGATGACGTCTGCCCTTCGTGCAGGACATGCAATAGTAATCCCCGTTGCGGTTCCGTACCCTAACGATACCGTGGCGAAGGTGTGCGCCCGAGCCGTGGCAGGTGCCGTTGCAGGCGGGAAGTGATCGTTCTATTGGCTGGCCGATTGGGCAAGCGCCACACTCACGCGACGCGAACCAAGCTCCCTCCCGAAAGGACATTGAGCCCAACGCCGTCAAATGCTCGGCCCTTTCCCGCAATCACTCCATGTCATGCCTGAGTTGAAAAATCATCTGCTTCGTACAACGCTTGTCCGGGTCAGGACGGTGACCTGCCCCCACGCGTGATACCTCCATACCTCCTTCTACGGCAACGATTCTGCTGCCTCGGTGCGGGAGCCAGCTGCACATCCTCCTGGTCGTCAGCCGATGCCGGTACAGCGCGGGGGTTTGCAATGCCCATTGCCGGCCTTCCAACGTCGTGACACCGTGATCCCGGTGAGCCCGGTCGCACTTTCAAGCGAGTTCGCTCAGCGCGAAGACAAGCAGGCTCAATGGAAAGGAGAATCGAACATTATCCACGTCCTTGTTCATATCTCCGCAGCGGGATCTATCCTATCCCCCTGCCGGTTCTGCGCCGGTCCAATGGACTCTCCTGAAACCTCCAGCACGGCGAAATACTGAAGCCGACCACCGAAGCACAAGTTGTCCATGGTCCGGGCGGGAACAGATCGCCATCGATCAGCGTGGACACCTGAACTGCCGGTGCCCCCTTCGCCATCACCGCCGCTACCAAGTGGATACAGCCTAAATTTTGAACAATTTCGCGCAATAATACAGGGGTGCGGCCGTAGCATTTGACGCTCCTGATGTTACGGTTGTACCAAAATCAAAATAGTGAACATCACTCCTCACCAGAAAAGTGTCACGGCGCGATCGGGCGCTCCCCCCGTCGTTGTTTCCGGGTCGCTGCCAGCGACCTCGGCAGATGTCGTCGGCTTCACATCGCCATCCGACGTTCGTGCATGGACGTCCATTCGTGCCCTCCGGTTTAACGCCGTCGCACAATGACACGTTCATCAATGAAGCTTGCCCACTCAAAGTATCGATGCGAGCCCTGGCTTCACCGGACGCGAAACCGGCCGCTTGCTCACCTTCTCTGCCGCACGCCGCAGCGTTCTTTTTCCACCTACGCCGCCTCGGCGGCGGACGCACCGCGCCAGAATCGTGCAACGCAGCCACACCACCGTCCGACATTGAAGGTCCAACCGGACATGCCACATGACAGACGCTGCTTTTGAAACGGGAAGCGGTTTTTCATGAGGAGACTCGACCGGTGGCGGCCATGATCTCAAAATACATGCAGGCAACCGCCTTGGACGCCGGTCACCCGCATGACAGCGCTGAACCAACGCCTTCTTCATTTGCTCGACACCTGACATCCGACACCCGTGAACACCTTCCGGCAGATGGTCTGCCGGAGGCTTTCGCATGCGCGTGCCTACGCACGCCAAGGAGCTTTGATTCATGAACGAACCCTCCCCCACCAGCAATGGCACTCTCCGCATCCTGTTTCTCAACTCGCACGGCGGCGGCTTCGCCGACCACCTCAATGTGCCCGCCGGCACCACCATCGCGCAGCTCATCGAGCGGCAGCTGCCGCACGTGAAGGCCGACGATCTGCTGATCCGCGTCAATCGCCAGCCGGTGCAGCGCGACTACGTCCTGCAGGCCGACGACCGCGTGTCGGCGACGCCGACGAAAATCGCCGGGGCGGTAGTTGTCTGATCCCGTGGCCATGCAGCAGCAGCCGCGCTGCGCCTGCTGACGCCAATCCAATCCTGTTCGCCCCGCATTCCGCCGGGGCGGTCGTGTTCGTCCTACACGACCGTCCCCGGCTCACGGGGACGGTCTCCTTTTACTCGAAGGAGCGTCCACCGTGACTGCCTCAACCACCACGCCCGTTTCGCCATCCGAAGACCACGCCCTGTTCCTGTCGGTGATGCCGGTGATCTGCGCGTTGGCGCGCCGGCGCTTCGCCAATCTGCCCCTTGCCCTTCGCGATGACGCCGTGGCCGAGGCGGTCGCCACCGGTTTTCTCAGCTATTTGTCGCTGAGGCGGCGCGGCCGCATCGAGCAGGTCGCCACAGCCGGCTTCGTCCGCAACGCCGTGCGCGCTGTCGCCGGGGGTCGGCGCGTCGGCAGCAGCCAGGCCGGTATGGACGTGATGTCGCGCCTGGGACGTCGACGCCACGGCCGTTGCGTGGCCAGCCTCGACGGTATCGGCGACGACGAGGATGCGAGTCGAGCCAACTGGCTGCACGAAGCAGTGGCCGATCGCCGCACGGCCGTCCCCGAGCAGGTCGCGGTGCGCATTGATGGTGGCCGCTGGCTGACCTCGCTTTCCAATCGCGACCGGCAGCTGGTCCAGGCGCTGGCCGCCGGGGAGAAGGCCTGCCACGTTGCCCGCCGCTTTGCGATCAGCCCCGGCCGCTTGAGCCAGCTTCGCCAGGCGTGGTCCCGACAGTGGCAGCAGTGCGTGGGCATCGCCGCATAAACGGCCAGTCTCGCCCGACCGCCCTGCTTCCAGTCGACCGTCCTTAATTACATGCATGAAGGAGCACACCGATGGAGGTTCACCTGCGACAGCGGTGGCGGGCGGCGCAGCGGATCATCGAACAGCTCACCGTCCTGCATCATCGGCGTCAGCACGAGCTGGACGAGCGGCTTGCTTATGCAGGCCAGCGCCTCGATGGCCTGCGGTCGCTCAGCCGCAAGCTGGCCCGTGCCCGCCAGCACGGGCTGCATGGGGCGCGACGCCGCGTCCAGCAGCAACTGCCCGTCACCGTGAACGAGCTGATGCACCTGCTCGGTGATGTGTCGTCGGTATTGAGCCGCAGCGCCGCCCCACCACCGATCCCGACAGTGCGACAACTGCTCGATGCGCTCGAGCAGCTCGATGACGAGTTCGGCGAGCTGACCCTCGACGACAAGTGCCGGTACATCTCGGTGACCACGGAGCCGATCGCCCTCGAAGGGGTGGAACTGGGCCGGTTCGAGATCCGGCTGTACCTCGATGATCTGTCGAGCCTGAGCGGCCCGCGTCCCTATGAAGTGCTCGCGCTGGATCCCAACCCGCCGGCGGGCGAAGACCACGTCACGCACCCCCACGTCTCGGATAACCACCTGTGCGAAGGCGAAGGCGCGTCGGCGATCCGCTTCGCCTTGGAACGCGGCGCATTAGGCGAGTTTTTCCTGCTCGTGCACGCAGCGCTGAACACCTACAACGCCGAATCGCCCTACGTGTCGCTGGATGCCTGGCATGGCGTGGCCTGTGCCGACTGCGGCGACCGCATCGACAGCGACGACGCGTACGCCTGTCACCGCTGCGGCGACGAGCTGTGCGGCAGTTGTGCCGGGCGCTGCGAATGCTGCGATGAAGCGTTCTGCCCGAACTGCGGCGGCACGTGTGCCCAGTGCCACGAGCCCGCCTGCGAAAAGTGCCTGACCACCTGCCCCGGCTGCTGGCGAAGCATCTGCGCCGACTGCCTGGAACACGATGACCTGTGCCCGGCCTGCCGGGCCGAACAAGACGACGAGGAGTTACCCGATGAAGAACAAGACCCACTGCCGGCTGAAGGCGCACCGACGCCTGCCGGCTCCACCGCAGTCTTCCCCGCCGCGGCGGACGGCCCGCCGTCCCCGGCGCCACCGTCACCGGCGATCATCCCGACGTAAGCCGGCGCTGCGTTTCACACCTTACGCCTGGAGCAAGTGGCGCTGCCTGCGCGACCTCGGCGAGACCGAGATCGCCTGTTTCGGCATCAGCAGCGAGCATGACCCGCTGCTGATCGTTGACCTGGCAATGGTGAAGCAGACCGCCACGACCGTGACCGTCGCCTTCGACGATGAAGCCGTGGCCGACTACTTCGAGCAGCAACTCGACGCCGGCCTGTCGGTGGAGCGGTTCTTCCGCGTGTGGCTGCACACGCATCCCGGTCATAGCGCCGAGCCCAGCACCACCGACGAGGAGACGTTTACCCGCGTCTTCGGCGATTGCCACTGGGCGGTGATGGGCATCCTGGCTCGCGGGGGTCAGCGCTACGCCCGCCTGCGGTTCGGCGTGGGGCCCGGCGGTGAAGGCCGGATCCCCGTGAAGATCGACTTTGATGTCGACTTTCCCGCGGCGGATCGCCAGGCATGGCAGGCCGAGTACGCGCGGTGCGTGCAGCGTGTCCCGGATACGCTGGAGCCGGTGGGGTTCGATCCGCTATGGCTGGATGACCCGGACTGGCTCGAACGCTTCGTCATTCAGGACGAAGCGCTGGCGCTGATCGAGGCGCGGGCACTCGATCAACCGCGCACCGTTTCCGAGGGAGACCCGGCCGATGACATCTGATCCGCCGCCGGACCCGGGTCGGCACGATGCGGACGATTCGCCCGAGGTCAGTCGCGCCCAGATGATCGAAGACGGCCTGCTCATTGACCTCACCGACTGGGCCCGCCCCGTCGGCATCCCGATCCCCGTCGCCTGCACCGATCTTGTGTGGCTGACCTGGATCGCCCCACCGCCGGGCACCCGCGAAGTGGGCCAGAGCGAGCGGGGCCGGGGCCATGCGATCCTGCGCCGGCTCGCTCATGTGATCCGCCGTCATGCCGACACGCCGCTGACGCGCATGCCCTTCAAGGTGCTGCTGCTCGCTTCGCCGCAGGTCGAGCGTCTGGCCGAGCTGGTGGCGCACGGCCATCTCGGCGATCCGCCGCAACGCGACCCGGTCATCACCCTTCAGTTGCCAGACGAACCGCAGCGCTGGTGACGCAAACGCGCCGGGCTTCGCCCGTTCAATCACCCCAACCCAAGGAGAACTTTCCCATGGCAACCATTACCCCCAAGACCACTGCGCCCGCAACGGACCAACCTGACGACCGTGACCTGCGTCAACGCGAGCTGGTGCCGCCCGAAGCGCTGGCCGCCTGCCGCTGCACCATCATTGGCGTCGGAGCGATCGGCCGACAGGTCGCCCTTCAGCTGGCGGCGCTGGGCGTGGCTCACCTGCAGCTGGTCGATCCGGATCACGTCGAGCCGGTGAACCTCGCGGCGCAGGGCTACCGCGAAGTCGACGTCATGCAGCAGAAGGTGAACGCCACGGCCGCACTGTGCCGGCAGCTGCACAGCCGCCTGAGCATCGAGGCCGTGTCCGGGCGGTTCCGCCGCTCGCTGCCGGTGGAGCCGGTGGTGTTCGCGTGCGTCGATGCGATCGCCACCCGCCGGCAGGTGTACGAAGCGGTGCGGGGGAATGCGCGGCTGCTGGTCGACGGCCGCATGCACGGCGAGGTGATCCGCGTGCTGGCCGCCGAACTGCCGGACCATCACGACCGCTACCGCGGCACGCTGTTCAATCCCGATCAGACGTACGCCGGCAGCTGTACGAGTCGGTCGACGATCTACGCCGCCAATCTCGCCGCAGCGCTGATGGTGGCGCAGCTGGCGCGTCACCTGCGCTGCCAGCCGGTCGAGCCGGACCAGACCCTGAACCTCTTTGCTGGCGAACTGACGACGACGCGCTGAATCGAAGCCAACGCACTGGCTGTCGCTCGACTCACGCCCCGCTTTCCCAATCGTGGCGTGGCGCGGGCGGTGGCCTGCGTCATGCCGGTTTCCTGTTCACCCTCCGATTCAAGGAGTGTTTGTCATGACCGTCATCCCCGCTTCCCGCCTGCAACCGTCTGATCTGCGCCGGCTCGGCTGTGACCTCGTCGACCAGGTGCGCGACGAGCATCAAGTGTGCCACCACCCGGTCGACCGTTCACTGGCCGTGCATGGCGAGCAGCTGTCCGACGAAGACCTCGCCGCCCTCGACGCCGCCACGAACAGCGAGCATGTCGCGTCGTAGGCCCGGCTGATCAAGCATCGATTGCATGAATCGTCGCGGGCTCTGCCCCACCGCCACGGGAGGCGGTGGGGCAACCCGCTTTCGATGCGGTGTGTACCGGAAGAAATTTTGCGCCTGATGGAGACCCATCGACTATGTCCCACATCGTGACCATCAAGACACAGGTGCGTGATCCTGCGGCCCTGGCCGCGGCGTGCCGGAGGCTGAACCTCGCCGAGCCGGTCCGCGGAAACGCGAAGCTCTTCGCCAGCGAGGCCGAGGGATTGATCTTGCATCTTCCTGACTGGCGTTACCCCGTCGTCGCCCAGCCACAGACGGGGGAACTGAAGTACGACAACTACAACGGCGCATGGGGGGAGCAAGCCCAGCTCGATCGCCTGCTTCAGGCCTACGCCGTGGAAAAGGCGCGGCTCGAAGCGCGGAAAGCCGGCCACAGCGTGCTGGAGCAGCCGCTGCCCGATGGCTCGATCCGCCTGCAGATCCAAATGGGAGGAGGTTCTGGATGACCTCAGCTTCGCGCATCATCGAGATCACCGTGAGTTCCACCGGTCAGACGAAGCTGGAAACCCGCGGCTTTGCCGGCCCTTCGTGCCGGGACGCCAGCCGCAACATCGAGCGGGCGCTGGGCCTGGTCGAATCGGATCAGCCCACCGCAGAGATGCACCAGAGCCAGCATCACTCGCAACAGATCGACCAGCAAAGCAGCACATAAGCTTCCGCCGCTTGTCTCGTTCGGCTTCTATCCATCCGCATCTATATAAAGGAATACCATCATGACGCTCATCGAAAAGCTGCGCGAGTACATCGCCGCGGCCTTCACCGGGCTCTGGATCCAGACCCACGAACACGAGGACGCCCTGGCCGAGATCGCCCGACTCTGCAAAGACAACCAATGGACATTGGCCCACTGGGACATCGACCGCGGCCTGCAGGTGCCCGGCGGCACGGCAGATTCGGAAGATCCCGGCAACACGATCTCTGGCAGCGCCGCCGGCGATCCGTTGGCCGCCATTCGAGCGCTGGGCACCTTGTCTTCCCCGGCGCAGCCGGAAACCTCCACACTGCTGGTGATGAGCAACCTGCATCGCCTGCTGGGCAGTGCCGAGGTCGTGCAGGCGCTGGCGCACCAGCTGGTGCAGGGCAAGCAGCAGCGCACGTTCATCGTGGTGCTCGCGCCGGTGGTCAACATCCCGCTGGAGCTGGAGAAGCTGTTTGTTGTGATCGAACACGACCTGCCGGGGCGCGAGCAGCTCAAACAGATTGCCGAGGGCGTGGCCACCGAGGCAGGCGAACTGCCCGAAGGCGATGACCTCGATCGCGTGCTCGACGCCGCCGCCGGGCTCACGCGCCTGGAAGCCGAAGGCGCGTTCGCCCTCTCGCTCGTGCGAGAAGGCAAGGTCGAGCCCGAGGCGATCTGGGAACTCAAGACGCAGACCCTGAAAAAGAGCGGCCTGCTCAACCTGCACCGGGGACACGAGCGTTTCGCCGATCTCGGTGGGCTGACGGCGCTCAAGCAGTTCTGTCTCAAGGCGCTGAACCGTGCCTCGGACGCGACGGTGCGGGCGCGGGGGCTGCTGCTGCTGGGCATCCCGGGCAGTGGGAAAAGTGCGTTTGCCAAAGCCCTCGGCCGCGAAACCGGCCGCCCCACGCTCACGCTGGACATCGGCGCACTGATGGGCTCGCTGGTCGGGCAAACGGAAGGGAATTTACGGCGGGCGCTGGCGACGCTGGACGCCATGTCCCCGTGCATCGCCTTTGCGGACGAGATCGAAAAAGCGCTCGCCGGCACCGCCAGCAGCGGGCAGACCGACTCGGGCGTCTCCGCCCGCCTGTTCGGCTCGCTGCTGACCTGGCTGAATGACCATACCAGTGACGTGTTCTTCATCGCCACGTGCAATGACATCTCCAAGCTGCCGCCGGAGTTTTCGCGCAGCGAACGCTTCGATGGCATCTTCTTCCTCGACCTGCCCGGCCGCGAACAGAAGGATGCGATCTGGCACCTCTACCAGACGATGTTCGAGTTGTCGGAGCACGAACGGCCTGAGGATACGAACTGGACCGGAGCGGAGATCAAGGCCTGTTGCCGGCTCGCCCGATTGCTCGACATGCCGCTGCATGAAGCCGCCGAGCATGTCGTGCCCGTGGCGGTGACGGCGCACGAGAACGTCCAGCAGTTGCGCAGCTGGGCGGCCGGGCGCTGCCTCGATGCCGAGCAGTCGGGGATCTACCAGGTGCAGCGCACGCAACGTTCGGCTTCGACGAAACGATCCAGCCGGCGCGTCGCCCGACCCAGCGACAACTGACGGATTCACGCTTCGCGTGGGCAGGCATTCGTCCTGTCTTTCCCATTCACCACGAACATCAAGGAGAATCGACCATGACCACACTGGCCGTCGGCAACGGTACGCGCGCCGCGGCGCGTTCACCAGCGAATAGCGCCCCTGCCGCTACGGACAATCAACCCGGCGCGCACTCCGGACCATCCCACGAGCTCCGCCATGCCTTCACCGCCGTGCGTCTGAGCCTGCGCTGGCTGGGCGTGCGCAAAACGCTCAGCGGCGATCAGAAACAGCAGGCCGCCGATCCGTTCGGCGCGGAGGGCCAGTACCTCAGCGCCGCAAAAAAACTGCTGGACACCAAGCACCCGGCCTACAAGGCGGTCACCGCCGTGCGCGGCCGGGCCGTGAGCTACTGGAAAGGCACGAGCGTGCCGTATCCCGAGCCGGGGCTGCGGCTGATCCGGCGCAGTGACATCGAACGGTTCAACCAGCAGATGAGGCAGCTGCGCGAAGAGCTCAACGAATCGGTGACGGCGCTCGACCGCGCCTATGGCGAACTGCGTGAGCATGCCAAAGATCGCCTCGGTCGGTTGTATGACCCAGGCGACTATCCGGCCTCGCTCGCCGGCCTGTTCGCCATTGAATGGGACTTCCCCAGCGTCGAGCCGCCAAGCTATCTCCAGCAGCTGAACCCCGAGCTGTTCGAGCAGGAGCGCCAGCGCGTCGCGGCCCGTTTCGACGAAGCGGTGCAGCTGGCTGAGCAGGCGTTCACCGAAGAATTCGGCAAACTGGTCAACCATCTCACCGAGCGGTTGGAAGGCGACGCCGACGGAAAACCGAAGATCTTTCGCGACTCGGCAGTGGGCAACCTGCACACGTTCTTCGACCGCTTCCGCCAGCTCAATGTCCACTCGAACGAGCAGCTCGATCAACTCGTCGAGCAGGCCCAGCAGGTGGTGCGCGGCGTGGCCCCGAATCGGCTGCGCACCAGCGAGCCGCTGCGCCAGCGCGTGGCGAAGCAGTTGCAGCAGGTGCAGGGTTCGCTGGAGGATTTGCTGGTGGATCGGCCGCGCCGGCGCATCCTGCGGCCCGGCGGGTCGGCGGCGTCCTCGGCGAAGGAGGAGCCATGAAACAACTCACCCTGATCATTGGCCCCGGCGGCGCGGTAACCACGCTCTACGACGAGCGACTCGACCTGCACCGGCTCGGTTCGATGCAGGTCCGCCGCGCCGGGCACGTGGAACCCGTCGACGTCGCCCGACCGGGCGCGCCGACGGGGTGGCGCGTCAGCCTCGCGCCGGTGAAGGGGCCGACGTTCGGCCCCTTTGCCAGCCGCAGCGCGGCGCTGGCGGCCGAACGCGGCTGGCTGGAGCGCCACCTGCCCGAGCTGGCTGCCGACACGTAGCCCGCCGCAGTTCGGCGTCACGTTCCCCTATCGAATCGTTCAACCCTTCCGTTCAAGGAGATCTCACCCATGCAACAATTCTTCCGATCGCTGATGTCCCTGCTCGTGGGACTGGCCCTGTGCCTGTTCGGCCTGTTCCAGGGCGTGCAGCTGCTGCCGACCGCCCCCGTGTGGCAGACGGTGCTGCTTGCCGCCCCGCACCTGGCCGGCGTGTTGCTGTTTGGCCTGTGCCTGATCGCGGTGGTCGTCGGCCTGGTGATGCTCGTCCGCAGTGCCCGCACGCTCTGGATGAGTGGCGTGCGAGGCCATCGCCATCACGAACCGGCGCTGCCCTACGGGCACGAGCCCGATCACTGGCAGTAAATCAGGGTCTGACTTCGACTCTGCTTCAACTACTACTGACCCAACAAGGAAGGCTTATGCAGATGATTGTCACCGCCATCATCCTGGTGCTCGTGATCCTGCTGGTGCTCACGCTCGTTCGCTGCGATGTGGACCGGGCCGTGGAGCAGGAACGCGACGCCACCGCCGCCATGCCCATCGAAGTGCAACTCCCGGAACACCCGCCGGAACAAACCCCGGAAGACTCCCCGGAAGACCCCCCGGAGCAACCCCCTCATGATCCGACTGACCTTGATCGCCCTGCTGGCAGTGATCGTGCTGGCGATGGCGATCCTGCTTTACTGGCAATGGCTCGAACGGCAACGCCCCGTGACCGCTGCGTGGATCACCCTCGAACAGCTTCAGCAGGCCGCCGAACTGGTGACGCTCAAGGTGCCCTACCAGCAGCTCGTCGAAACCCGCGTGGCCGGTTACAGCGGCTCCGTGCGCTGCGTCGTGCTCGCCGTCGGCGAAGCCTGGGTCGGGACCGACCTTGAGCAGGCGCGTTGGGAAACCGATCCGATCACCGGCACCGTCACGCTCACGCTCGCCCAGCCGCGGGTGCTCAGCAGCCACCTCGACCATGACCGCTCCCGCGTGGTGCTCACCGCCCGCCGCGGTGTGTGGCTGATCCTGCCCGGCGAAGCGGGCGAGCCGCAGGTGATCGAGCAGGCGCTGCGCGACGCCCAGCAGCAGCTTGCCGCGTCGGCGGCGTCAGAGGAACACATAGAAGCAGCGCGGCAGCAGGCGGAGACGGTACTGAGTGAGCAACTGGGCATGCCGCAGACAAGCAATGTTGTGATTCAGTGGCGGCCGTAAGGCCGCCGCGACTTCCGGCTGTCCGGTGCACCTTCAGTGGTGCGCCGGCGGCCGGAACACAGCACCTGACCTGCGACTGGAACCCACCTCTTTTTTTTATCCCTCGCAGATGACCGAACTCGAAGTAGAGATCGCCCTCCACCGGCGAGTGCGCCGCGCCGGGTTCGTTTCCTTCGGACTGAGGGGAAATCCGCTCCCTGAAACAGACTTAATCACAGCCGATCACCCAATTTACATCCCCGGGGGAGAATGGGCGGCTCGGGTTCGTTTTCTGCGACATCCCAACAACAGTTTTCAGTCCAAAATATGTTTGGGTCGTAGATACCTGCCAGAAGATCAGCCCGACATGCCCGGGTTCGATTCAAAAAATACGCGTGGTCGCCGAATTGCTTCCGCCATCCCGAACGCTAACACGAGCATCCGGCGACCACGCGTCCAGCTATCCACTTTTCAAAGAGCATCAATACGCAGCACCGCCATCACTTCAAACCATGCCAGACGTTGGGTGTCTGCTCCGACTCATTGCCGCACCTATCCCTACTGGATAGACGGGCGGCTCGCGAATGACCAGCGACAAACAGCAACCCTAGTCAGGTTCCCGGTTCCCGGCAGGAAAACATCACCGCCGAGGCGACCTGCATGCCCGCTGGTGCGCCGGCTCAAGCTGCGAACCTCCGTGGTGCGAAACGCACAAATACGACCCGACATGCCGATTGCCCGCTGGAGCCTTCCTTAAGGAGGACCGTGCATCCGTTGTTTGTCCGACATTTCACCGCCTGTCTCCACATCGGTCATTGATGCAGCCCAAGGCATTCGCAGCATCGGAAATCGGCGGTCCCCGGGGCAACATAAAGACTCCTCGTCACGGTGCAGCAGCCGGGGCACACGGCTTCCAGCGCCGGCTTGCGGCGGGGCCGCACAAGGTGGATGATCTGTTCAAACGTGCGCTTGCCGCGCACGTCATCCAGCCGACCGTAGTTCAGGTGAAGGGCCGGGCCGCCCATCGCGCCACGTGCAAGCCGAACCTGGACCACCGCGTACGGCTCGTTCCCCTTTTCGCTGGACCAAACCATCTGTGTCTGTGCATCGTTCGACAGAGGCATGGCCTTCTCCGCAACCGCCGCGACGTCCAGATGAAGACAATGGGCTCGCTCAAGCCTGGCGGCACCGGCCATGCGCTCCCAGCGTGAAAGCCCGATCGCCATAGCCGTCGGCGCGTGAGACGATGAAAGTGAAACGGCCTCGTCCGGCGTCGACTGATCCACCTCCGGCGCGCACGTCCACATGCCGCGCGTGGGAGGCTGCGGACGACGCTTCGCCAGAATGCGGTCCACCCGCTGGCCGGCCTCTTTCAGAAGTTTCTCGGTGGCGACCCGGAACTCCAGCCGTGCCCGTGCCTCGGTTTCGGTCTCCACAGGCGGCTCCGCTTCCGGCAGAACGTAGTCTGCTGGAAGCAGGCCAATCTTCTTCTGGTGCGCGACGACGCTGTCGCTGAACGACTCGGCATCGGGCGCGTCGTCCTCGGCCGGGGCCGTCATGTGGCCCGTGCGCGGCCCCGAGGGGCCTTCTCGAATCGCCAGCGCCGTCGCCATGGTTTCGAGAGCGAGGTCGGCTTCAAATCGGTCGGTCAGTGAAATCGGCCCCCATTCCAGAAAGTAGACCGGTCGCAGCAAAAGCATTCGTCCGGCGGCGGTGGCCCCCTGCGGCGCCCATGGCGACAAGGCGTAGCCGGTGCGCCCATGGCCAACGGCGCGTGCATACGCCTCCGGCGCTGCATCGCACAACATCTCCGCGATCTGAGCAAGCATGTGAAGTTCACCCACCCGATCACCGAACCCGAGTTGGATTGCCCTCAGCAGAAGCCCGCTGATGGCCTCAACCTGGTCGGGGAAAGCCATGTCTCCGGCCCCGGCGCGAAGGGATTCAGCAAGGTGCACGGCGTCACTTTCGAGATCAGCAAGCGCCGAAATCGGCACGTCAGACGAGGGTGGGGTTGCCGAGGCGGGATCCGCCGGAGCCTCGGCCTCATGCGATGTTGCCGCTGCTGACGTCTCGGCGCTGGTTCCACCAGTCGGCCCCGCCTGACGGACAGGCGGCGTGACCTGCGGCACGGACGAAGCCGTCGTCGGCGCGGCACCTCCGCAGGCGCGTGACGTCGCGGGAGCCGCCGTCCTCTGGGCAGGCCGTGCCGCGCGCGGGGCCGGTGAGGACGGGGGGACCGAGTCAGCGGGTTGCCCGCCCTCGTCCGGGGCCGGGCCCGCCCGGCCCGGCCGCTGTCGCCGAAGGAGCGAGATTTGTTTTTTCCGACTCGCCGGTGGCTTGGGAGATTCGTCCTGTTTCGTTTTCGCCGTCGTCAGTTCAACCATGGTCATGCTCCCCATGAACGATCGCGGGCGGCGCGGGATGCAGTTCCCGCGACGGGTCCCGCTGTTCGCGGCGCTCTTCAAGCAGGCGATGCAGCCGCTGAACAGTCTGCAGAAGCAGCTGGATAAGCTTTTGATGGTGCATCATCAGGTGAATTCCCGCCTCGCTCCGGAGTTCAAGTCCCGGCAGCGTTTTTTCAAACCGCTGAGCGGCGTCGACCATATTCACCTGGTACTGCGCCCCCATATCTGCAAGCATGCCGCAGAGTCCGCTTCGCCAGGCCGCGTCCGGAATCTCCTGCTGGCCGCGAAGAATGGCAGCCACCTGCTTGACGTCTTTCGCGCGTGCTCCCGAGATCGGCTCCCATCCGTCTTCCGGATCTTCATCAATCAGCGAGGCCGGGTCCACCTCTTCCGCCACCAGCGCTTCAAGTTCCGGGTCGATTTCCCGGCCCGCTTGCCGCGCGTCCTTGACTTGCAGCCGCGCCTGCTCCAGTTCGTCCTCCGCCGCCTTCACGTGCTTCGCCGGCATGGCGAGGATGTCTGCTACGAGGGCTTCGAGGCCATCGATCGGCGGCCCGAGCCGCTCGACATCCTGCTCCAGCTGGTTTCGCAGCAGACCCGCGACATCGGCCTTTTGTCGATTGTGTTGGACGTCTGCCAACAGATCGGCGTCCGGGACCTGCGGGAGCGTATCGCCCCACGCGTCAGGCGGCATGTCCTGGGCCCGCTGGAGCGCGAGCGTCTGCTGCGCGATCTGGCGTACAATCGATCGATCGAAAGCATCATCATCGGGCCGGGCCAGATCCGCGACGATGCCGTCGTAGCGTTGCCGCTCGCTCGAAATCAGCGAGAGGACAAAACGAGAGGCGGATGCAAAGCCGCCATGACGCAGCGCATTTTGAGCCGAGCGGGCTTTGCCCGCTGGCGTGACAGGGCCCATGCTCTTGCGGCCGTTCGCCTTAGATGCTCGGCGCTGAGCTTCGCTGCGTTTTCTTTTTGATTTTTTCGGTTTTGATGTTGCACTCATCCACTATTGCCTTTCCCAAGTTGATGAACACGCGTTAGGCTCGATACATCCGGGACACATACCGGTGTATTACACTGGCAGTATATGCCGGTGTAATACACTGGCAACTTAAAATTTTTCAAAGGTTCTCTCCCCATGGGCGAAAAGAAACGCAACCCCAAGAAAATCATGAGCATACGCATCGACGCCGACGATAAAGAATCCATTGAAGGCGCCGCCCGCGCCTTGGGCATGACCACGAGTGGCTTCGTGGCCTCGGCGGCGATCGACGCTGCGGAACGCGTGGACCAGACGACGCCAATGCCTCCGCACGAGGATGGTGATGACGTGCCTGGGTTTTTCCGCGCAGCTTGCGCCGTCGCAGCACGCGGGGGCCACCAGGGATACGCGCGGGCCGGCTTCGAGCTGGCATCAAAAGTGCGATGGCTGATCCCGGACCCCGTGACCGATGAGGACTGGGACCTCGCCCTCTTCGATCTGCGCAGCCTCTTAGCCGAGAAAGATATCTGGGGGGTGATCGGGTGGTTCCGTCGCTATTTCGCGGGATGTCTTCAGCTCGTGCCCCAACGCCGCCGCACGCAGTTCGCCTACGGCGCCATTGCGGCTTTTGAGCGTGGGCAGGTTTTTTCTGCGTAGCGCATCCTCCGATGAGCCGAATCTCCGATGCATCGCGCTGATCATGGCCTGCCAGGCTGATGTAAACGTACGCAGCCGCCGCTGCGCAACTGCCCGAAGGTGGCTGCGGCTGTGGCTGCCGCTGCAATCAGATGAAATACATGGGGCGACGTGTGACGAAACTGGCGCAGCGTGCCGCCGGCGTGGGCTTCCACGACACCAGTACCTACCTGGACCATGCCCTCGGGCTGAAGGTCGCACCCAGACCGTGGCGCGGCGCGACGCACGTGCCCCCATTCCTGCACGATCGATACGACTTTCATGAGATCCAGTTGTACGACACGCCTTGCCTGCTGATGGTAGATCGACACAATCACGAGGAGGCGCCTGCCACGGTGCGGAAGCACATCGATCAGATCCATCCGCGATGGGGCGGGCCAGTCGTTCTTGTCCGGCGCGCTGTCACCGCTTACAACCGCAAGCGACTGATCGAGCAGCGGGTGCCATTCATCGAAGGGGCCGACGGCAACGTCGAACACCTCGCCGAGCACGGCGTCAGTCCCGACGAAGCCGAAGACGTGCTGGCCGACCCGATCCACACTGAGACCAGCCGCAGCAGCGGTCACTCGATCGCCTTCGGCACACGCGCCACCGCCGCAAGCTCGCCGTGGTATACACGATGCTCGACCGCGTCACCGCTTACCCCATCACCGCCTACGACGTGGAGTAGATGGCCATGCCCAACATTCAACGCTCCAGCAAGAAACTCACGCCCGAGCAAATCCGCAAGCTCAAAGTCCAGGCCAAGCAGATCGACCGCGACGACGCCGAAAACATCAAGACCCAGGGCCGGGCGGTCTTCGCCCACCACGAGCAACTGCGAGGCATCCTGCACACGCTGGTCGCCGAGCGCAAACGGCAGGGCCTGAGTCTGACCGATCTCGCCGGCCGCACTGGCATCGCCAAATCCAATCTCAGCCGGCTTGAGAACAGCGAGAACACCACTCCCGGCCTCGATACGCTCGAACGCTACGCCCGAGCCGTCGGCAAGACCCTTCGCGTGGAGTTGATGGATGCCGCCTGACCCAGGCCGCAGGCCATGCCAAACGCCCGCCAGTCCGAGACAAGGTCATCCCCATCGCTACATTCTTATCCCCCCGAGCGCTGCACTCCTAATTGAAGCCGGGTCCGTCAAGGCCAGTGTTCGGCGGATGGGTTCAGGCTCCTATCCGAGTTGCGCGGCCTTGGCCGCGGCCCATTCAACTTCAATACGACGACGCCCATTCTTTTAGCACGCATTTCTCATCGTTGATTTGAAAAAGGTCGGCCCTTGTTGCTCAATTGTTGGCGTGAACAGCAGTTGAGCACAGGCAAGGAGGCCGATCGATGGTGACACCGTGTACCCAACGCAGCTTCCCATTTCATCGCGTCGGACGGCGGCAGGTGACGGCTCGATTCGATGACGGACGCATCAGCAGCGATGGCGGCGGCATGCTGTTGAGCGAGGTAGCCCTTCGCTTCGGCATCCTCAAACAGTCGTCCACTGTTTCCGTGATCATCGCGAGCCGACGCGATGCGAACACGCGCTCGAACATCTGCTGGCCCAGCGGGTCGCTTCGGCAAGACCCCGCAGTGCTTCGGGGGGTTTCGATCTGCACTGTTGCTGCGCGGCGGGCTTTCGCCCGACATTTGCCTTTTCTGTACACCTCGCGCCGATGGCCGACTCGCAGGACGACCACCACAAGCCGATCGTCGTAGACTTCGTAGATCAGCTGATAGTCTCCGATACGCAACCGCCACAGGTTCTCTTCCCCCTGCATTTTGACCACGCCCTCGGGACGTGGGTATTCAGCCAGATGATCCAGCAAACGAACGATCCGCCGTTGCGTGGTGCGATCCAGCTTGCGGGTAGTGGGTCAGTCTGAACTTTTCGATTTTTTGTAGGGGCCGCGCTTGTTCGATTCGGTCCCGATCTTCGCCCGTTCTTCCTGCTCCAGCAATTCGACCATTTCTTCCAGCGTCCATGCGTGATCGGCCACGCCAGCGGCCATCGCGGGGGTCTGCTTCTTCAAGCTGCCGTGAACCCGGCAGAAGTTGTAGTGGAAGAAGTACATGGCCACGGCCAGCGAGTGATTCTCAAGTTTCTTGCTGAACGCGTTGGTCAGCCGGGTGAAGCGCCGCATGCTCAACCGACGACGATCCGGGTCTTCGGGCCGCAGGTATCGCGTAGACCGACGCCCGCGGGCGCGTTGCGGACATCCACGCCCTGCGGACGACATTCGGCATGCATCTCGCCGTCGCCGGCGTCCATCCGCAGATACACGCTCATCAGTCGGCTGGCTACCATTTGCTGGTCATTTGCCCGCATGGTCCGGCTTTTGCGCAAATCGGCCTGGGCAACGTAACCAACTGCTCGGCATGACATCGACTTCTTACCGGCCCGTCGCTTGGTGGCGAGGCCATTGATTTAAGGCCTCGCGTTTTAGGGCCGGAAAACCATGGGGCTCGCAGTTGCACCCTGGTCCCACTGGTATCAGCTACGGCCGAGAACACGCGTCAGAATTCAAGTCTACGAAGTTGGTGCAAGCCGATTGGTTCAAATAGATACACAGCGGCACGTAACGTGCCTGCATCATTGGTCTAAAAAAGCACAGCTCAAGTCCCCGATTCGCATCGTGCGCTTGAGCTGTGCTCCCCCGCCCCCGGAGTCCCCCGGGGCTCCCACATGCCCGGAAGGGCTCTGTATCTTGGATCCATCGAGCCGCCCCGTCGATCCGGGGAGTTAATCGGCTCGTCAGTTGCTATACGCCATGGCTGGAGACATCCTGCGCCGTGGGGCAAAATTCTTTCACACTCGAATACGCGCGTGCCAGGCATGGCGTGATGTCCGCGGCCCCGCCAAGGTTCGGCAAGGAATTTTCAGTTGCAGCGGTAGACGGATTGGGTATCATTCACACGTGCTGGATACCATTTTGCCCCCGGAAGGGCTCGGCTTGGGATTTATCCCTTGCCGGGCCTTTTTTAAGCAGTCTCTTACTGCGTTCCCGTCAGACCAGGGGACCGTGACGAACGAATGGGAGCTCGACACGCTTGACGCGGTGACTGCCACGACGTGTAGCGGATCCGGTTTGCCAAATACGTCCTGACGCCGGGCCCGAGCACGGCTGCCGAGACAGGGCCAACCGATGAGGCTCAAGAGCAGGGAACAGGCATGGGCGTCAACGGGCACGGCAACGGCGACTTCCCAACCACGCACTGGTCGTTTGTTCGGCGGGCAGGCGAGGCGGGACCCGATAATGATGCGCTCATCGAGTTTCTGAAACGCTACCTGCCCGCCATGCACGCCTACCTCGTGCGGGCGCACCGGCTTTCGATCGACGCGGCGGATGATCTGCTCCAGGAGTTCGTTCTGGAAAAGGTGATCCGGCAAGAACTGGTTGCCCATGCCGACCAACGACGCGGGCGGTTCCGGACGTTTCTCCTCACCGTTTTGAACAACTTCCTGGCCACGCAATGGCGTAAACAGACCACGCATCGCCGCTCCCCCGGCCAGCAGATTCTGTCGCTTCAGGACGCCATGGACCGCCCCCGTGACAACTCGGAAGCGGCCGACATCTTTGACCTTGAGTGGGCTCGGCAGGTCCTGGCCGAGACGACCAAACGCTTCGAATCCCAGTGCCAGCACGAGAATCGAACAGACCTGTGGCGACTGTTTGAAGCGCGTGTCCTGTTGCCACTGACCGACGACACGCCGCCGCCCCCGTACGAACAGCTGGTGGAGCAACTGAATTTACGGAGCCCTGCGCAAGCCTCGAACATCCTGATTACAGCCAAGCGTTGCTTTGCAAGGCAACTTCGCCTGGTGATTGGTGAATACACGCAGGATGGGCAGGAAATCCAGGAAGAAATTCGACATCTGCGTCAAATCCTTGCAGCCTCACGACATCGATGGGCATGGACCGCTGCGCAACCAGTGGAGCAGCCATCGTGACAAGTGATCGTCTGGACAAAATCAAGCCGGGTCGACTGGCCTGCCTATTGGACCTCGACGTCATAACGGAGGGCGGTTGGCTGGAAGCCGACCTCGCGGGCATCCTTCAACACCAACTGCACGCAAAGCTCGTGGTCGATGATCTTAAAAATACGGGGCATGTGGAACAGTCGATGGCGACCATGGAGCAAAACGCGCCGCAGAGTTTCGCCGCGTTACTTGATCACCCCACGCCACCCGTGGCGATGCTTCAGCTTTTCAAGCGTTTCGCGAAAACCAGTCTCAACGGTAACGCAGGCCCGCTGCCTGCCAAAGTCGCAGCGGTCCTCTATTACTTGAGTATTGCGTTGGCGCTGCTTCGACATAACCAGCGGATTTCCGACTTGGCGGATGCGCAACTTGATGAAGGACTGAAATGGGTGATCGCTCAGCCGTGGGTGACGAAGGAAATCAAATCTGTGGCGATGAAAGGGTCAGATTTGGTTGGCGGACGCGATGGCTGAGCAGATCTGCTTTGTACTCTCGAACCAGCCGATAGAAGACGCCAACTGAGCATTGTTGCAATTCCCCCCATGGCCAACGCCCACAACCACCCCCTGGATCTTCCGATCAGCGCCGACGATGTGGTGACGGATGCAACTTCGCCCGGCTCCCCTGCCACTGCCCCGCATTTGGATGGATTTCAGGTCCGGAAACTGATCGGCCAAGGGGGCATGGGAACGGTCTGGTCGGCCGTGCAGTTGTCGACAGGTCGCCAGGTAGCGCTCAAACTGATGCGGGGCGGGGCGTTTGGCTCGATCCAGGCACGAGCACGATTTGATCGCGAGATCGAGTTGCTTGCCCGGCTCGACCATCCGAACATCGCAAAACTTTATCAAAGCGGCACACACGACGGTTTGTATTTCTATGCCATGGAACTGGTCGACGGCGTCCCGCTGAACCAGTACATGAGTGACGGCAATCTGCCGCTGCGAGAGCAACTGCAACTGATGGAGAAGGTTTGCCGGGCGGTTGACCATGCACATCGACGCGGGGTGATCCACCGTGACCTGAAGCCGGGCAACATTCTGGTCACCAGCGCCGGCGAGCCCAAAGTGGTGGACTTCGGCCTGGCCAAGCACACGTCGAATGAAACCGCCGGTCTTGCCTCCGCAGTAACTCGAGAAGGCGCCGTAGCAGGCACGCTGGTCTACATGTCGCCGGAACAGGCTGCCGGCGAACTATCGAGCATCGACACCCGCACCGACGTGTACAGCCTGGGCGTCATGCTCTATGAACGAGTGACCGGCCAACTGCCCCACCCGCCGGGAACATCCCCTTACGAACTCCAGCATCGCATCATCAATGTCAGACCGCCTTCGCCGCGCCGATGCACGCCGCACGTCGATCGTGATTTGGAAGCGATCATCCTGAAGGCGATGCGCCGCGATCCGGGGGAACGCTACACCACTGCCGCCGAACTGGCAGACGACCTTCAACGCTACCAGGTCGGCGATCCGCTGCGGGCGCGCCCCCTGACGCTTGCCTACGTGGTACGAAAGCGAATTGCGCAGCACAAGGTACGGGTTGTGACGGCGATGTTGCTGCTGATGCTGCTGTTGAGCGCAGCGAGTTTCGCCTATGTACGTGTGGCGGTGGAACGGGATCGCGCCGAGGCTTCCGCCCTGCGGACCGAGCGAACGCTGTACCAGCACCGGCTGTTGATGGCGAAATCGGAAATCGACAACGGCCAGGTCGGTCGGGCGATCGAACTACTGGATGCCTGTCCCGAGCCGTTGCGACATTGGGAATGGCGTCACCTGCGGCGGCAGGCTGACAGCAGCGATCACACCATTGAGGTGAGTGGCACGCGCCTGGCAGCGATGGCCGTCGACTCCATCCAGGGCATCATTCGCACCGTCACGGCCGAGGGCCGGCTGGAAGCCTGGAACACGGCGACAGGTACACCCGCCTCGCCGATTGAACGTTGGATCGACGACGCCGAATTGGCCGTCTTCAATCAGGCCGGGCACACGCTGTTGATCTACCGACGGGGGCAACTGGAATTGGTCGACGCACGTGACGGTGCTCAGCTTCAAACCTTGCCGTGGGAGGGTCCACTGCCGCAACAGATCGCGGGCAGCCGCGATGGTTCGCTGTGGGCCGTCGCTGACCATCAGAACCGTCTGTCACTGATTGACATCGTGAACGGACGGGTGGCTTGGACAACCCAGCTGCCCGTTTATTGCTCCGCTCTCGCCTTCAACAGCCGCGATGATCTTGTCGTCGCCGCGGGCAATCGTGTGGCCTGGCTCATGTCGCCATCTGAGCCACCCGCTGAAATGATGTGGTTGATGGGTGATGAAGACGAGACACGGATTGACAGGATTACCTTCAATCCCGATGGCGACAAGCTTGCCACGTTCAATCGCGGGCGTGTGGTTCGTGTCTGGCAACGTGGCAAGCGTACTCCTCTGTCCGAGTTCTCAATAAACGCGACAAGCCCGGTCACCGCCATGGTGTTTGACGTTTCCAGCGATCACCTGATCGTGGCCGCCCCCAATGGCAGCTTGCGTAGCTGGGACTGGCGTACGGGCCGGTTGACCAATATTCGGCGCGGGCACGAGCGTGTCACGCGATGGCTGGTCGTCTGTCCCGAGCAGCGAACCCTGGTCGCAGGCGATGCGTGGAAAACGGTCAAGCTGTGGGATCTGCCAGGCGGTACCGGTCATCCGCAGGTGGTGCCCTTGAGCGCCATCGATTCGCTTTCCCTCCTTCAACTCGAACACGTCGGAGGTAACACCCTGGTCGCCGCCTTGGACACCGAAGGCACGGCAGTCTGGCGGTTGACCCAGGGAGGGCTCGAACTCGTCGCCTCCGGCTTCCCCCGAGCTGCGGCTGCGGCGTTCGGCGCGAGCGGAACGCAAATCGCGTTAGCCGATGCGAGCACGGTACATGTGTGGCCGCTGGACCTCCCTTCGCAAGAACGAACGCCCATCCGAACAATGGCTTTTGCCAATGTGGGTAAGCTGGCCTTTTGCCCGGAAGATCAATACATCGTCGCCGCAGCCCCTGATGAAATCAGAGCCTGGCCGATCAGGTCGACTGGACGGCCGGTTCGATTAGACGCCAGCCCCCCCGCAAAGTTCGACGAATCCGGCCGGCTGTTCACCAGGGTGGGAGACGGCAATACGAAAATCGTGGTATGGGACTTGGCGAGCCCTGCGCGTGCCAAGGAGTTCGCCATGCCCCAACCCGCGCATTTGCTGGCGGTATCGCCGGACGGGTCGAGAATCGCGGCGTCCTTCAGCGACGGAACGATTCGACTCTGGCGATCAGACACGCCTGAGCAGATCATGCATTGGTCGGCCTATGGCGGCTTGCCGATCGGCAACCTGTGTTTTACACCGGATGGACAGCGCCTGGTGACGGCAGGTCCTTCGATCAAAGTCTGGGATGTCGACACGGCCGACGAACTGCTTAAACTGGAAGCGGGTGTTCCACCCAACCTGAATTACATCACGTTCGATCACGCTGACCAAGCCATAGTGGCTGGGTCGCTGAACCACATCATCCGGTGGTCCAATCGCTGAAAAAACGGGCGATGGTCACGACGCCTCAAATCACGAGTCATCGACAACATTCGCCTTCCCGTTGCCACAGTCCAGTACGTTGTTGGCCCACCGGCAAAAGGCGCCCGTAGGATCGTCGGCAGTCACTTCTCGCCGAAACTCCCACAAGCCGGTGCATGTAGGTCCCATGACATAGATAAGGAGGTCCCACGACGTGGCAGTGGACGACGAGATCTGCCGCAGGCGGCAATAAGCGAAATCACCTTCGTTGGGTACCTCCCTGTACTCCGGCGGATCTGAATCGAGCACGTACCCCAGCCGGTGATGCAGATTGCTGCAGCTGACCCCTCCAATGTCGACCAGCGTCGCAAGCAAATAAGGCGGATAATTGCCGTTGGACATCAGTCCCCCTTCGGCTTATGCCGTTTCATGGGTTCACAAGCGTGATCCAGGACAATTACTTGGCTCTGGCGAATCGCCCCGGAACCGTTCATAATGCAGTCCTGAAAGTATAATCTATTGTCGCACTGATCAATAGTAAGGTACGCAAAGCATGCTGACGAGCAAATCCTTGGTTTCCTGTCTGGTGGCCACGTTGATGGCAGCCACCCCGCTGTTTGGCGGCCAGTTGGTCAGTGTCGACGGGCCGGAGGGGTTTGGTGATCCGCCCGCCAATACCGGTTTCAACCTGTATACACCAACGATTACGGCAACAGGCGATACCCCCGTCGATGCTGTTTTTACGGTCACGCAAACGTGCAGCACGACGGGTTACTTGTTGATCGTCGACCTGAAGACGCCGCTGGCCGACCTGGATCTCATCGGCCTGACAATCGAGATCGGCTTCGGTTCCGGCGAAACATTTACGCGAGCTGATTGGCCAGCGCTGACGATCGGCGGACAAACGCCGATGCTGAGCGGTAATCCTGCTTCCAACTACCAAGACAACTACGCAATCTGGAACACGGCGATTGGCGACGTCTTCAACGAGTATTCACCCATTTCGCTCGTTCATGCGCTCACCGTCCCTGATCCCGATGCTGCATTCATCCCTCACGCATACCAGATTTATGAAAACGAGAATTTAGTCGGTTACGAATTCACATTACGCTACACGCCTATCTTCGTTCCGGAACCGACATCGTCGTCGGTGCTATTGCTTGGGCTCGCCGGCCTGGCATCCGGTCGGCCCAGCCGCATGACGACGGTGAGGGGCAACTGACGTCAGCGATTTTCGAACCAGCCAAAGCTGTCCCCGCCGATTGTTTCCAAGTGAATCTCCATCACATCAACGGCACGCACAGCCCCATCCGCAAACGAAATGTTGGCTGAACGCTGCCCATTGTGATGTGCTCCGACACCCCAGTTTTCCAAGCCGGAACGGTTCGACGGCGCGAAATGTTGTGCCTGATTGTCCGTGGCGGTCCGATAAACCTCGGTATCCATAAACCATGGGTACCGGCTCGGACGATGGATGTGTTCCCAATTCTTGCCCTGGTTGAGGTGGGCAGGCTGTGCCGCAAGCACTTGGCCCCCTGCGGCCCCGCCGTTACCGACGCCCGATTCCCACCGTGAGTTCACGACATAACCCCAAGGCCGTGTCGCATAGTACAAGCCGGGGTATCGTCGCTGGACTGTCGGACACGAATTGAAAGATTCGTTGCTGGTGCCGTAGATCTCCGGTCCTTCTGTGAGGGCTTTGGTCAAACGCCCCACCCAATTCGGATAACCGTCTGCTCCGTGGTAGTTCAGGTGACGTGTCCATGGGATCACCCCACGATCATCCATCATGGCCGACAGCCATCCAAACTGCATCGACCGCAAATGACCTTGGCACTGCATCGCCATCCCGCTCTCCCGAGCCTTCGCCAGAACAGGCAACAGCATACCCACCAGGATCGCCACGATAGATACAGCGACCAGTAGTTCAATCAACGAAAATGCAGTTTGACGACACGTTGCATGGTGCATGTTTGAGCGACATTTTAACACGTAATCGGTTCACCGAACCCCTTTTCCTCACGGGTTTGCAGGGGACTGGCCTGCCGGGGAAAACTTGATCCAGCCTGAATGAGAAACAAGGCAGACATCTGGGTGTTCCGTCAAGAGTGAAGGCGGGGTTTGCCCGTGAGGGGTGGGATGTGCACACCGAGACGCATACCCATCTTGGCTGCACGAAAACGGAACTCGTGCTGCACGCGACCCTGGATGCGTACGAAGGCGGTAAGCGGGTGTTCAGTCGGACGTGGAACGAGACGATTCCGCGCGCGTTGATCTGACGCCGGAGGTCATCCCCGGTCCCCGAACCGGCACGCTGGCGCTGCTCGGCCTCGCGGGCATGACCGTGCTGGCCCGACGCGGTCGGCGAAGTGCCAGCACTGGCTCTTGATCGCATACGCCGGGCCCCGACCCAGTGCGGCTTCCTGCCCGATTCGCGCAGTTGATGCTTGCCCTCCGCACAACAAGCCCCGGCTCAAAGGCGGGGCTTGTTGTGCGGTTGCGACGCCGCCGCAACCTTGCATTTGCAACAAATTGCCCATATCATTGCTTGGCATTAGGATTTCCCATGCGTGTTCCCGTTCCCACGAACCAAGCCGCCTCGGCACACGTGTTGACCAAGGCCTTCATGCGTGCAATCCGGGCCCTAAGGCTCTCGAACGCCATGGCGGCCCGAATCATCGGGGTAAGCCCGTCCAAGATCTCGCGTCTCGGAAGCACGGCGGAGATCCGTCCTGACACCAAGGAAGGTGAGCTCGCCCTGCTGTTCTTGCGGATGTTCCGCAGCTTGGAGACCCTGTTTGGCGGCAACCGGGAACAGGCCCAGTCATGGTTTCGCGCCCAGAATGGGCACGTGGGGGGTGTGCCCGCCGAACTGGTCCGGACGCCCGAAGGGTTGGTGAATGTCATCCGATATCTGGACGCAATGCGGGGGCAGGCATAACGTTCGCCCGCTTCGGACCACGGCCTGCCGCGTGGTCGAGTCGCAGCACCATTACGCGACGCGGGCGCTGGTTGATTCGGACGCCGAGCAGGCGCTTCTCGAACGCATGATCGAACAGGTCAAGCCGCGCAAGCCTGCCGAGCCCGCGTTCGAGCAGCTCCACTACCTGCTTCACACGCCCTTCCGCTACCCCCCTCTGGATTATGGCAGCCGTTTCAACACGGCATTCGAACGCAGCCTCTGGTACGGGGCCGAGCAATTGCGGACCTGCCTGGCCGAGAAGGCCTACTACATGCTGCTGTTCCGCGAGGGCACGGAGGCGAAGTTCGACCTGGTCGCCCGGGAGATGACCTCGTTTTCCGTCGACGTTCAGACAGAAGCCGGGATCGACCTGACCCTCCCTGTGCGCAACCCATCAAACGGGATTTCTCTCGAAAAGTTCGCACATTCTTTTAACAGCAAAAGCGGCCTGATTTCGTCAGTTCGCGCGCAGCGTAAGTACGGATTATTTCAACCTTTGACTCTGTTAAACACTTTTTTGAGGCGGCCATAGTCGCGTGTTAAAAGCGCGACCTGGTTCGAGCCCTGTAGAGGGGTCGAGCGCAACGAAATGCAGGTCCTGCGTCGGTGGGTTGCGCTTAGCGGCCTGTGACGAACATGACGAACTTGAGAACTTTTTTGGCCGCTCAAAGTCACGGAGGACTGGCTTTGGCCACGGGTGGTGCCGATGCCTCTCCTGTCGCCGTCATGCCCGCTCCCGGCGGTGTTCGAAAACTATGTCACCCGCCATAGGGACGCAAGAGAGGCGATTATACCCGATGCCCAAACTGTTCCATCCGCTCTTGAAGATGATCGCTCACGCCACGCATCGCGACCTGGCGGCGCAGGTGCAGTACCTCAAGGTTGAGAACGAGATCCTGCGGAGCAAGCGGCCCAAGCGGATCACGGTCACGCCGGCGGAGCGGTCGCGGCTGGTCAAGTTCGGAAAGAAGGTGGGCAGCGCCATCCGGGAGTTGATCACCATCGTCACGCCGCGAACGTTTGCCCGGTGGGTCAGTGGTGGCAACAGCAAGCCGGCGGCGACGAGGCGCAAGCCCGGCCGGCCGCAGACGCCGGAGGAGATCCGCCAGATCATCCTGCGCATCGCCGAGGAAAGTGGCTTCGGCTACACCCGCATCCTTGGCGAACTCAAGAAGCTGGGCATCCACAGCGTGGGGCGCACCACCGTACGCAAGATTCTGATCGAGGCAGGACACGATCCCGGCCCCACCCGTGGCGAAGGCACATGGGATGAGTTTCTCAAAATTCACGCCAAGACCTTGTGGGCCACCGACTTCCTGAGCAAGAAGGTCTGGACGATCGGCGGGCTGGTCGACTACTACATGGTGTTCTTCATCAACATCGAGACGCGGCGCGTGATCATGAGCACCGCCATCGCGCACCCGGCCAACGACTGGGTGACGCAGCAGGCGCGCAACTTCGTCATGGAGGCCGAGGACCAGGGGCTGGACGTGGGGCACCTGATCCATGATTGCGACACCAAGTACACTGAGCGGTTCGACCGGGTGTTCGAGTCAGATGGTGTGGAAGTGCGCCGCGTCGGGCCGGCTCAACCGAACATGAACGCGTTCGCGGAACGGTTCGTGCAGTCCATCCAGCAGGAAGCGCTGGATCACTTCGTCGTGTTAGGGGAAAAACACCTGAACCACATTGTGAGCGAGTACGTTACTCATTATCACGAAGAACGGCCACACCAAGCCTTGGGCAACGCACCGCCGGTGGAGCTGAAGCTGGCACAGTATGGAGAGGTGGTGTGTCGGGAGCGGCTGGGCGGGCTGCTGCGCCACTACCACCGTCAAGCCGCCTGAACCGAAGTCGGATTGAACGGAAGGTCCATCGCCGCTTCGTCGGCGACGGCTAGCGCTGCGCTATGCGCGCGCATCCGCAACGATCAGCGTCCGCGATGCAGCCCCCATCTATGCGAATCCAACGCCAGCTATGACATTTTGTTTCAGCGAATGGATCCGTAGCTGGCTGCCAGCCCGCCACTTGCCTGTGTCAAAGTTTCTGAACATGGAGGTTGAGCCTCCGGCGTGCGGGTCAGCCGTTCGCCGACCCCGCGATCCCGGCACTGCCCGCGCCCGCGAAAGCAGATGCAGCCCCCACAATCAGCTTCCGTCGCCTTCCGTCGCCGCCATAAATCGCGTTTTGCAGCAGCCTGCTAAGCCATGCTGAGTTGCACAGAGCACGGCTTGAATGGCAGTGCCCCCCAAAGTGTGCCGCTGCCGCCAGTTTGTCGCGGCCCGTTCGGGGGCCTACCATAGTTTCTATGCAGTGGAAGATGCACCTGGAACAGGACCCTCGGCTGAACCTGTGGTACCGTCGCGTCAGCGGTCGGCCGGGCTGGGTCTGGACGGCGGCGCTGGGCGCAGCGGTGCTCGTCGTGCTCCTGCCACTGGTGCTGCTGACGCTGGCGGCGGTGATCGTCGCGACGGCGGTGTTTGCCACGCTCTCGCTGGTCGTGGCGGGCATGCGGTTCGTCAATCGGCTGCTGGGCGGCGGCGGTCGGCCGGGCGATGACGCCCACCAAGGGCCCGCCGCCGACCTCAACGCCAGCCGACGCAACGTTCGGGTCATCGAACGGCCGTAGCAGCGAATCGCGAAGGTAGCCGCGAATCGCAAATATCGTCAGGGGGCCCTGGCGACGCATCCGACCGGACCAGCCCTGTTCCCCGCTTGACCACCACGCGCGGTTGTTGATAGGCTGGCCAGACCGCGCGCCAGACTGACCCCCGACACCCCTTTGCTGCGCAGTTAAATACCGTGAGCGCCAAATACGAACGCATTAAACAGGCCGACCTGTCACTGCCGGCCCCGCTGCGGTGGCTGACCCGAGCCTTCAGCTCGATCACCCTCTCGGTGATCCTCCTGTCGCTGGTCTGCCTCTACGGCATCGCCGCGACCATCCCCGTCCTCTACCTCGCATTGACGGGGGCCTACACCGTGATCGGCCTGATCACCGTGGGCCTCGCCGCCGTCGCCGGCTTCGTCCTGCTGCGACGCGTCACCGCCCTGCCGTGGTACGTCCGCGTCGCGGGATGTTTGGCCATGCTCGCCTTCGGCGGCGTCGTCGGCGTCCGCCTGGGCTATCTCGCTTACGAGCAGCTCAACAGCGTCCCCTGGCTGCTGGAACACCGCGCGACCGTCATCTACCGCCTGCCCTGGCTGGAGATGACCGAGCTGGAGTTTTATGCGTGGTGGCCCATGCAGATCATCCTCATCCTCTTCGTGCTCAACATGGTCTGGGCCACCATCCGCCGCATCGAGTTCAAGTTCGCCAACCTCGGCGTGCTCACCGTCCACAGCGGCATCGTCGTCATGGCGATCGGCTCGATCCTCTACGGCCACTTCAAGGTCGAAGGCGACACCATCCTCTGGCGACGCGACCTCGGCGGCACGTTCGAAAACGTCTTCTACGACGCACACGAGCCCGCCCTCTACATCGACGTCGACGACCGCCAGCTCATGGTCCCCATCCCCGAGCTGCCGCGATACAACGACTACCCCGTCGGCTCGCTCGACATCCACCTGCACCGCTTCCCGCAGGTCCGCGAGATGCTCGGCGAAAACGTCCGCCTCACCATCCCCGGCTTCAAGCCCTACGCCGACCTCGAACCCGTCTGGCGGCCCCTCCGCACGCCCGACGACCACGCCGCGGCCCTCGCCACCAGCCCGGCGCTGCGGATCGCGCTAGGCGATGACGACGGCCCTGCCGACGAGATGCACCTCACCCTCGCGAGCAACATGCCTGCCGAGCGGTTGATGGAACGACAAGGCTACACCGTCGAGTACCTGCTCCGCCCCAGCCGGGAACGCATCGAAGACCTGAGCACCTCCATCGCGGGCGAGCATGGCCTGATCATCGAGATCCCCGAGCACGGCTACCGCGAAGCCCACGCCATCGAACCCGGACAGACCATCAACCTCGACGAGCTCGGCTACCGCTTCACCATCCGCGACGTCGGCGAATACGGCATGCCCTTCGTCACCGCCGGCTACGAAGACGCCACCGACACGCAGGCCACCATCGAAGTCACCACACCCGACGGCGAACAGTTCACACGCATGTCGCTGTACCGCTACCCCGAGCGCACGCAGGATTTCGTCCCTTCCGACGATCCCGCTGCCGGGCCCATGGGCGAACGACGCGACCCCGACCCGTCGATTCGGCTGGTCTATCTCGACAGCTCACGTTGGCAGTATCACCTCGTGGCCGACCGCGCCGACGCGGACGTGGTGGGGCTCGCCCTCCGCATGCCCGGCGGCGAAAGCACGTTCACCGCTTTGCCCGAGCAGCGCATTCGCGTGCCCGGCCGAAGCGAAGGGCTCGGCTGGCTGTACATCGAGCAGATCATCCCCCTGGCCGGCCGGATGACCGAGCCGCGTCCCACCCCGCGCGACCGTCGCGACGCCAGCGAGGAAGGCACGTACATCAACTCGCTGCTGCCGGTGCGCGTTGAGGTCGACCAGCCTGACGAGCAAGGCGGCACGTGGAGCCGACTCGTCTGGATGCGCCACATGCGCTACCCCAAGTATCCCGACCAGGTGCACCGCCCGGTCTTCGTCGATTTGCCGGAGGTGGGCCAGGTCCGCCTCGCCTTCAGCCGACGACGTTTCGAGCTGCCGTTCGCAATTGCGCTCGATCATTTCGAGATGCAGCCTTACCCCGGTTCGCAGATTCCGCAGGACTTCACTGCCGAGCTGCTGATCAGCGATGTCGACGAGCATGGCCTGATGCACAATCAGCCCGACCGCCACATCGTCCACATGAATCACCCGCTGAACTACCGCGCCACGTCCAGCGCGCCGCTGGCGCTGCAGCGCATCAAGATCAGCCAGACCGGCTGGGACCCGCCCGACTCGCAAAATCCCGCCGCCGCCGAGGAACGCGACGAGCAAGGCCGCTTCCTCAATCAGCAACGCTTCACCATCCTCGGCATCGGCAACAACGTCGGCATCCGCATCATCGCACTCGGCGCGACCATGGTCGGCGTCGGCATCCCCTGGGCCTTCTACATCAAGCCCTGGCTCACCCGCCGCGAGATGCGCCGCCTCCAACGCGAGTTCGCCGAGCAGGCTCAACAACGCCCGCAACACCCCGACGTCGACACGGACGACAACGCCATCACCCCCACCGAACCGCATCCGCGTACGCCCGAGCACTCGGCGGTATGACAACGCTTCGCTTCGCTCACCCCACCCCCCGCACCACCATGACACCAACCTCCCCCCCCAAGCCCCAAGCCGCAAGCCCCACTCTGGTCGACCGCTCGCGACTGCCCGGCTACCTCCCCGCGATCATCGTCCTCCTGCTCGCGCTCACCACGCCCGCGCTGGCCTACAACGATGACGACCCTCACGCGGGCCACGATCACCCCGACACCGAAGCGTCCCACCCGCACCCCCACGCCACGCACGGCGAACCTTCCACACCAGCCCCCGCCCCCGGAAGCACGCCCGCCCCCGGTGCAACGCAACCGCTCGCGCCCGGCGCCGGTGAAATCTCGCCTTACACCGGCACGGAATCCACCGCCGAGGATGCCCCCGCTGGCCCCACCGCGCACCAGCTTCACGATCTGCACCACCACAGCAACGCGCCGCTGGATCGCGACGCCCACGCCGCGTTCGCCGATCGCGTCGACACCCGCGACTTCGCTCGCCTCGCGGTCTTCGACGGCGGCCGACCCAAAATCCTCGACACCCTCGCCCGCGAAGAGCTCAACCGAATCTACGGCCGACCGCAGTGGCGCGACGCCATCACCGGCAAGCGCTACGACCCCGTCTTCACCTACTTCGACATGCTCTTCAGCAAACGCTACTACTTCGACAAACCCATTATCCGCGTCGAAGTGCTCCCGCTTCGCCAACAGCTCATCCAGCGCGTCGACCTCGAACGCATGTTCGCCCACGTCGAAGCCGATGACCCCGCACTCCACCAACGCCTCACCGATCCCGACCGCTGGCTGCGCTGGGGCCAGATCGCTCCGCTCATGGTCGTCGAGCCGGCGGTGCAGAACCTGCTCAGCGGGCAAGGCTCAAACCTTCGCCTGTTCGAAGCGCAGCGCGCCGTCGTCAACTCCGCCATCACGTTCGACCAGGTCGGCGCACGCCTGAACATGGTCTCGCCCGCCGAAGGACAGGAGCATTGGCATCACCTGCTCGCGTTGGAAGACATTACCGCCGCAGAGGGCCTGACCGTGAGCAACCCCGAAGCAGCGGCGGCGGTGCGCGAGCAGTTTGTCGCGCTGGCCCACGCTTGGCAGCAGGGTGACGCCGACGGCGTCAACGCAGCGCTCGAAGTGCTCGTCGAGCAGTTGCCGCAGATCAACGCGGCCACCTACCCCGCAAGCTTCCAGTTGCAGGTCGAGTCGGTCTACAACGCGACCAGCCGATTCACCATCGGCTTCTGGGTCTACCTGCTGGCGACCGTCGCGCTGCTGGTCGCCTTCGCGACCCGTCGGCGGTGGATCGCCAACACCGGCCTCGTGCTGCTGGTCGTCGGCTTCCTCGTGCACTCCGGCGGCATCGCAGCACGCACCATCCTCACCGAGCGCTGGCCGATCCATAATCAGTACGAGTCGTTCATCGCCGTCGCATGGTTCGCCGTGCTGCTGGGGCTCGTCCTCATGCTCGTCCGTCGACAGTGGCTGTTCGGCGCTGCCGCGGCGGCGCTCGGCTCGGCCACGCTGCTGACGGCGCACATGATCCAGATCCCCTCGCACGAGGCCGGCCCCGTCGCCGCCATCCTCGCCACCAGCCGTATCCTCTACATCCACGTCAACATCGTCCTCGCCAGCTACGCGATGATCGGCCTGGGCTTTGTCATCAGCCTCTTCTACATCGGCGTGCACTACTTCGGCAAAGGCGGCGGGCAAGGTTCGAACGGCTCCACCGGCCAGCCCGTCAACCTGCAAGCCAACCCCGTCAAGCCCGACGTCGCCCTGCAATCCGGTGCGCCCAACCTGCTGCAATTCGCCGCCGCCGGCGTCGGCGCGTTCGATCGCAGCGACGCCACACCCGCCCGCGGCCGACTCGCCCTGCTCAACGATCTCGACAAGGCGCAGCTCATCGTTCTGCAACTCGCCTTCTGGACGCTGGGCGTCGGCATCCTGCTCGGCGCATACTGGGCTGACCACGCCTGGGGCCGATGGTGGGCATGGGACCCGAAAGAGACCTGGGCGCTGATCACTTGGATCGTCTACCTCGTGGCCATCCACGTCCGCCTCGGCGTGAAAAACCGCGGCCTCGTCACCGCCTGGCTGAGCGTGCTCGGCTTCTTCGCGATGGTCTGGTGCTACTTCGGCGTCAACCTGCTTCTCGCGGGCCTGCACAGCTACGCGTAACCGCGCCCGCTATCATGCCACACCCGACCACCGTCGACCCTGCCACGGAGTGACCCGATGACCACGCACGAACGCACCGCCGAACTTGCCGCCGCCATTGAAGCCGTCAGCCGCGCGGCCCAGGTCACGCAGGCCGTGCAGCGCGAGCTGGTCACCGCCGACACGCTCACCAAGAAAGACCGCAGCCCCGTCACTGTCGCCGACTTCGCCTCGCAAGCCGTGGTCTGCGAAACCCTGCAACGCCACTTCGCCAATGACCCGGTCGTCGGCGAAGAAGACGCCGCCGAGCTGCGCGACGAAGCCAACGAGCCGCTGCGTGCCTCCGTCGTCGAACACGTGCAACGCGCCCTGGCGGACATCGCGCCCGCCACCGAAGCGCAGGTACTCAGTTGGATCGACCGCGGCCACGCCGAGGGCGGCGCAAAAGGCCGCTTCTGGACGCTCGACCCCATCGACGGCACGAAGGGCTTCCTCCGCGGCGAGCAGTACGCGATCGCACTGGCGCTGATCGAAGATGGCGAGATCGTCTTCGGCGCGCTCGGCTGCCCCAACCTCCCCTCGCCCGCCGACGAAGGCGAAGGCCTGCTCATCGTCGCCAGCCGGGGCGATGGCACGTGGATGACGCCGTTGATTTTCGAAGGTGAATCTGAGTTGCAGCCCGTGCACGTCAGCGACATCGCCGCCGCCGCCGACGCGAACTTCTGCGAGTCAGTCGAGTCCGGCCACAGCGATCAGGATCAGTCGGTGCAGATCGCGAAGAAGCTCGGCATCACCGCCGAGCCCGTCCGCATGGACAGCCAGGCGAAATACGCCACCGTCGCGGGCGGCAGCGCCGCGATCTACCTGCGTCTGCCGACACGGCCGGGTTATCGTGAGAAGATCTGGGACCACGCCGCGGGCGTGATCGCCGTCGAAGAGGCCGGCGGCAAGGTCACCGACGTCGCCGGCAAGCCGCTGGAGTTCGGCCACGGCCGACAGCTCGAAGCCAACCGCGGCGTCATCGCCACCAACGGCCGCATCCACGACGCCGTCGTCGCCGCCGTCCGCGACGTGCTCGAAAGCTGAATCAAGACCAACACCCAGCCGTCAGCCGGTCACGTCGATCCGCCCGCCCGTGTCCGCCGACTGCCCGAGACCATTGCCGCCCGAGCCGTGGTTCTTCTCCTGAAGTTCCACCGCTTTATCGAGCATCTCCATCTCGGCTGCGCCGCGCTCGCGAGCGATATCCATCGCCTTCGAAGCCACCTTCATGCCCACCTCACTCATGAGTTGGGCGTGCGATCCAATAGGGCTGATTCCACTCATATCAAAGCGCATCGACCACCCCACCCCCACAACTTGAACCAACCCGTTGTTTTTCACCCCCGCAACCATTCAAACGTCCGATATCGACGCCTCACCCCGTCGAGTTCCCACACCCCCCGAAGCCCACACCGTCACGGTGTGGGCTTCCCACCCTCCTGCTCATCATCATCCTCAAGAAACTCTTCCTCCTCACCATCCTCATCATCATCGAGCAACATCTCCTCCTCCGGCTCGTCCGCTTCCCCTGGCTCCCTCGGTTCCCCCGGTTCCTCCAACTCTTCCCCATATTCCGCCTCGTCCGCCTCATCCACCGCCTCGCCCGCGGCACGCTTGGCCCGCAGCCGTTCGCGACGCTCCGCCCGCAGCTTCGCCTGCTCGTCCGGCCAGTCGTACTGCATCTGCCCCGTCTCCGGGTCGCGCCAGTCCGTTGCCTCGTCATGCACCAACGTCAGCTTCGCCTGCTCGTCTTCCGTGCGAGGCTCCAGCCGAATCTCGCCGCCCGCGTCTTCCTGCAATACGCGAACCTTGTTCTCACGCACCAGCTCCAGCGTCGCGAGGAACAGGCCGATCATCTCGCTGCGATTCGTCCGCCCGACGAAAATCGCCTGCAACGTCATGCCGCCTTCGCGTTGCAGTCGATCGTAGATGTCCGCGGCATGCAGCGAGATCGGCGTGTCGTCCACCGTCACCTGGTGATCGCCTTGATGCCCGATCGAGTCCAGCATCCGCGAGAACGCCTGGCAGAGGTCCATCACGTTCACATCGTCCAGATCCAGCTCGATCGGCTCGGCTTCGCCTTCCGCCTTCTCCGCCGTCTGCGCCTTCACCGGATGGATCGCGAACCGTTGGCTCCAGCTCTCCTGCTGTCGCTCCAACGCCCGCGACGCGTCCTTGTACCGCTTGTACGCAAGCAACTGCTGCACCAGCTCGAACCGCGGATCGCGCTCCGGCTGCGCATCCCCCTCGCCCGCTTGCTCACCCTCGTCCGCCTGCTCGCGCGGCATGAGCATCTGGCTTTTGATTTCCAGCAGCGTCGCCGCCATGACGAGAAACTCCCCCGCCTGGTCCATGTCCATGAGCTCGATCAGCTTCAAATGGTCGAGATACTGCTCGGCCAGCTTCGCGACAGGGATGTCGTGCAGATCGATCTCATGCCGTTTCACCAGGTAAAGCAACAGGTCCAACGGCCCGGCATACGCCTCAAGCTGCACGCGATATTCACTCATCCCCATAGTGTCGAGCTTCCCCCCCCCACTTTCAAGTTCACGCCCCGCTTTCTCCTATAAAGCCCACGGATGGCATCCGTGGGATTCGCTCAAACTTGAAACTCCCAACTCGAACCTCGACACTACCTTGATGACCACCCCCGACCAGGCCGACTTCGCCCGCCGCGTCCTCAACGCCGAGGCCGACGCCATCCGCCACATCACCATCGACGACAGCTTCCAGCAAGCCGTCAACCTCATCATCCAGCACGACGACGGCAGCCCCCGCACCGGCAGCCTCATCATCTCCGGCCTGGGCAAAAGCGGACTCATCGGCCAAAAGCTCTCCGCCACCTTCGCCTCCACCGGCACGCCCAGCCAGTTCCTCCACCCCTCCGAGGCCGTGCACGGCGACCTCGGCCGCATCCGACGCGGCGACACCGCCCTCCTGCTCTCCTACGGCGGAAACACCGAAGAAGTCGTCACACTCGCCGAACTGCTCCGACAAGACAGCCTGCCCACGCTCGCCCTCGTCGGCAAGCCCGACTGCGACCTCGCACGACTCGCCACCGTCACCCTCACCGTCGGCGACGTCACCGAAGCCTGCCCGCTCAACCTCGCCCCCACCGCCAGCACCACCGCCATGCTCGCGCTCGGCGACGCCCTCGCCCTCGCCGTCGCACGCCAACGCAACTTCGGCGTCGAACAGTTCCGCAAGCTCCACCCCGGCGGCGGCCTCGGCAGGCAACTCACCCCCGTCACCCAGGCCATGCGCTTCAAAGCCGCACCCCCCGCCGACGCCAACCTCCCGCTCATCCACCCCGACCGCACCGTCGAGCAGGCCTACGCCGAGGCCGAGCAGTTCGCCAAAGCCTCCGGCCTGCGACGCGCGGGCGCTCTGCTCATCGTCGACGACCAAGGCAAGCTCGCCGGCATCGTCACCGACGGCGACCTCCGCACCGCACTCATCCGCCAGGGCCCCGACGCCTGGCTTGGCCCCATCCGCCAGATCATGACCACCCACCCGACCACCCTCCCCATCGACGCCCTCGTCCGCGACGCCGTCCGCATCGTCCGCGAGCACCGCTTCGACGAGATCCCCATCGTCGACGAAAACCACCACCCCGTCGGCCTCATCGACGTCCAGGACCTCGCCGCCCTGAAAGTCATCGAAGGCTGACTACGACCCCACCCCGAAGCCCACGGCGTCAATCCGTGGGCTTCCCTCCCCAACTAGAAACTAGAAACTCAAAACTCGAAACGCTTATGACCCTCCCCGACCCAACTGCCAACATCGACCACCTCAAGCTGCTCGTCCTCGACGTCGACGGCGTCCTCACCGACGGCTCGATCACCCTCACCGAGCAAGGCCACGAGATCAAACGCTTTCACGTCCGCGATGGCCTGGGCATCAAACTCCTCCGCGACAACGGCATCGACGTCGCCATTCTCAGCTCCCGCGCCAGCCGAGCCGTCACGCTCCGCATGCAGGAGATCGGCATCACCCACGTTCTGCAAGGCGTCGCCGACAAAGCCGCGGGCCTTGCGACCTTGCTCAACGACATCAACATCCCCGCCGCCGAAGCCGCCTACATGGGCGACGACCTTCAAGACCTCCCCGCCATGCGCAAGTGTGCCTACCGCATGACCGTCGCCGACGCGAGCAAGCCCGTCCGCGACGCCGCTGACTATGTCACCTTCACCCAAGGTGGCCACGGCGCGGTCCGCGAAGCCGCCGAGCACCTGCTCCGCTCGCAAAACAAATGGCGCACCGCCCTCGCCCCCTACACCAACGATTAACTTTCGCACCACCCCACAAGCCCGAGCCCCCCGAAGCCCTCCCAACAACAAACTCGAAACCAGAAACTCGAAACCCCATGCCTCGCAGCCTTCATATCACCAGTCTCACCAACCCGCGTATCAAGCAGGTCGTCCGCCTGCGTGAGCAGCGTCACCGCCGCAAGCTCGGGCTGTTCATCGCTGAGGGTTCGCGTGAGATCACGCGTGCCTGCGCCGCCGGCCTGCCCATTGTCGAGCTATATCACTGTCCCGAGTTGCTCGACCAGCCCGGCCGACACGACAGCGCTGCAATTAACCGCCTCGCCACCGGCCTTCCCGCCGACGCGCTGGTCGCCGAGTTGCCCGCCGCCGTGTTTCGCAAGATCGCCTACGTTCGCGAGCCCGAGGGCGTGCTCGCCGTCATTCCGCAGCCGACGTGGTCGTGGGACGACCTGCCCGCCGCCGCCACCTCGCCGCTTTGCCTGGTGACGGTGGGCATTGAAAAGCCGGGCAATCTAGGCGCGATGGTCCGCACTGCCGACGCCGCCGGCGCCGCTGCCGTCGTCACCGCCGGCGCGGTCGTCGACCCGTTCAACCCCAACGCGATCCGCACCAGCACCGGCGCGGTCTTCACCCTGCCGACCATCGCCGCCAGCGAAGCCGAGGCGATCGACCGCCTCACAACGCTGGGCTACCGCATCTTCGCGAGCACGTTGCAGCAGGCCGTGCCCCATACCGATGTGGACTTCACCGGTCCGACCGCGATCGTCATCGGCCCGGAAGACGTGGGGCTCGCCGACGCCTGGCTCGCTGCCGCCGACCGCACCGCAGGCCGCCGCGTGCACATCCCGATGCACAGCCGCACGGTCGACTCGCTCAACGCCGCCGCCGCCGCCGCCATCCTCCTCTTCGAAGCCACCCGCCAACGCCACCGCTAAGCCGCCCCCACCACAAATCCGCCAACGCGAAATGCCGCGTGCAAAACGCTATCCTTAATGCCGACATGAAATACCAGCCACACGAAATCGAACCGCGCTGGCAAGCGTGGTGGGACCAGAACAACACCTTCCGCACGCCAAACCCCGGCGAGCCCGCCAACGGCAAGCTCGACCCGGCCAGCCCAAAGTTCTACGTGCTCGACATGTTCCCCTACCCCTCCGGCGTAGGCCTGCACGTCGGACACCCGCTCGGCTATATCGCCACGGACATCGTCGCCCGCTACAAACGCATGCGCGGCTACAACGTCCTCCACCCCATGGGCTTCGACAGCTTCGGCCTCCCCGCCGAGCAGTTCGCCGTCGAGCACGGCGTACACCCACGCATCACCACCGAACGCAACATCGAAAACATGGTCAGCCAGCTCAAAAAGCTCGGCCTCGGCTATGACTGGTCACGACGCGTCGCCACCACCGAACCCGCCTACTACAAATGGACCCAATGGGTCTTCCTCCAGCTCTATCACAGCTGGTTCGACCCCACGCAAAACCGCGCCCGACCCATCGCAGAACTCGAACAGGCGCTGCAAGCCGGCGATATCGAAATCGGGCCCGACGGCGAGCTCGTCTTCGAAGGCGCGATGACCGGCCTCGAACCCATCGCAGGCGAACAGGTCTTCACCCGACGCTGGTACGACCTCACGCCCAAACAGCAACGCGCCCTCATCGACGAGTACCGCCTCGCCTTCCTCGACGAAGTGCCCGTCAACTGGTGCCCCGCCCTCGGCACCGTGCTCGCCAACGAGGAAGTCACCAACGACAACCGCTCCGAGCGCGGCAACCACCCCGTCCACAAACGCCCGCTCAAGCAATGGATGCTCCGCATCACCGCGTTCGCCGAACGCCTCATCGACGACCTCGACCTCGTCGACTGGCCCGAGCCGATCAAGCTCATGCAACGCAACTGGATCGGCAAAAGCGAAGGCGCGGAAGTTCACTTCCCCATCGTCGGCCCAACCAACGACGCCGAAGTCGCCAGCGACACCAACGACACCGGCGACGTCATCACCGTCTTCACCACCCGCCCCGACACGCTGTTCGGCGCAACCTACATGGTGCTCGCTCCCGAACACCCGCTCGTCGAAGCGATCACCACCGCCGACCAGTACCACGCCGTCAACGAATACCGCAAGCAGGCCGAAGCCAAGGCCGACATCGACCGCCAGGCCGACACCAAAGAAAAGACCGGCGTCTTCACCGGCGCTTACGCCATCAACCCCGTCACGGAAGAGCGCATCCCGATCTGGGTCGCCGACTATGTCATGATGGGCTACGGCACGGGCGCGATCATGGCCGTGCCCGCCCATGACGATCGCGACTTCGCCTTCGCCAAGCAGTTCGACCTGCCTATCCGCGCCGTCGTCATGCCCGACGACGACTGGCTCGAAGCCCACGCCATTGAAAGCCAGCAAAACCCAGGCAGCTCCGCGTCAGACGCATACCTCGCAGACGCGGGCGCTTTCGACAACGCATTCGTCGGGCACGGCGAAGCCGTCAACTCCGTCAACGACGAAATCACCCTCAACGGCCTGCCCACCGCCGACGCGAAGCAAGCCATGATCCAATGGCTCAAACGCAAAGACATCGGCCACGGCCAGGTGCAATACAAACTCCGCGACTGGCTGTTCAGCCGACAACGCTACTGGGGCGAACCATTCCCCATCGCCCATTGCCCGGAAGGCGGCACGAAAGCGATCGACGAAGCCGACCTCCCCGTCGAGTTGCCGGAGATGGAAGACTTCCGCCCAGCCGCATCGGACGACCCGGCCGCCCCGCCGCAGCCGCCGCTCGGCCGCGCGCCCGAATCATGGAAGTACGTCGAAATCGACGGCGAACGTTGCCAACGCGAGCTGAACACCATGCCCCAATGGGCCGGCTCATGCTGGTACTACCTCCGCTTCCTCGATCCGCAAAACAGCGAACAACTCGTCGGCCAGGCCGCTGAGCAATACTGGATGCAAAGCCCCAAACGCAGCGGCGGCACACACGCCGGCGGCGTCGACCTCTACGTCGGCGGCGTCGAGCACGCCGTGCTCCACCTGCTCTACGCTCGCTTCTGGCACAAAGTCCTCTACGACCTCGGCCACGTCAGCACGCCCGAACCGTTCGGCCGACTGTTCAACCAGGGCTACATCCAAGCCTACTACTACGAAGACCAGCGCGGCATGCGCGTGCCCGTCGATGAAGTCGTCGACCAGGACGGCAAGCCCGCTCGCGAAGTGCAGGACGAAAAAGGCAGGCAGTTCTTCCACCAGGGCAAGCCCGTCAAGCAGATGTACGGCAAGATGGGCAAAAGCCTCAAAAACGCCGTCGCCCCCGACGATGTCATCAACGAACATGGTGCCGACGCGCTTCGCCTTTACCTGATGTATCTCGGCCCGCTCGATCAGTCGAAGGTCTGGTCCAGCCGTGACATCGTCGGCGTCTCGCGCTTCCTCCAACGCCTCTGGCGAAATCTCGTCAACGAAGACACCGGCGACCTGCTCGCCACCGACAGCGAACCCGACGACGAGCTTCGCCACCTGCTGCACAAGTCGATCAAGCGCGTGACCGACGCGCTGGACTCGCTGTCGCTGAACGTGGGCATTGCGGCACTCATCGAACTCAACAACGCGCTGGTGGCGTTGGACCGCGTGCCTCGCGAGGTGGCCGAGCCGATGGTGCGGATGCTCTCGCCGCTCGCGCCGCACGTCGCGGAGGAGTTGTGGCATCGTCTGGGCAAAGCGGGCTCGGTGGCGGACGCCGACTGGCCGAGCTATGACGAGTCGCTGCTGACGCGTGCGACGGTCGAGCTGCCGGTGCAGATCAACGGCAAGATGCGTGGCAAGATCACCCTGCCCGCCGACGCGGACGAGGCGGCGGTGGAGACAGCCGCCAAGGCCGACCCGAAAATCGCCGCGGCCATCGAAGGCAAGACGCTGCGCAAGGTCATCGTCGTGCCCGGCCGAATGGTGAACCTTGTGGCGAATTAACTTTCATTCAACAACCGAATAATTGCAATCCCCTTGGCGACGCGCGTGCTGCAACCGCATAGTGTGTCAACGAAGGCCCGACAGCGCCCGCTGCCGGGCAGTACGTGACGCAGAGGCGCGGAAAAACTGCCAAGGGAGGCGCGATGATGTTCCACACGTTCACCCGTTCGTTGCCTTGCGGATCGTTGGCGTTGCTGGGCCTGGCGATGACCTTACTCGCGCCGATGCACGATGCGTCGGCGCAGGACCGCACTCGGCCGCATGTCGTCACGCGCGATGGCCCCGTCGCCGAGGCCGATACGCCCTCGACGGTGCAGCGGTTGCCCATCGATACGAATCGCCCCGAGGGGCCGCAGTTGATACGTCGGCAGATCGTCGAGCCCGCCGCCGTGGTCAGCCGGGCGCTCAGCGAACAGCCTGTGCTCCCGCATCTGGCCGAGGTGCGCGTCGGCGGCGTCACCGTGCTCGTCGACCCGCAGGTCGATTACCGCCGACCGACAGGCGGCATCGACAAGAACCACACCATCATCCGCGCGCAGCGCCTGCACCAGGCCGCGCAGCCCGCCAGCCCCGCTCGCGTGGTGCGTCATCACCATGCAGACCAGCCCGACCCCAGTGCGACGACGCGCCCCACGCCGCGGGCGATCTTCCTCCGTCCCGCACCGCCACAACAGCAGCCACCGGCCGACGATCGCGATGACCTGCTCGTCCAAAGCGAATGACCGCACCGCCGCGGCGCTGTTACCATGCAACCATGGGTTTATTTGACGGCACGTCGCTTGAGCGTCCGGTCACCTGCCCCGTCTGCCACAAGCCGACGGACGCGTGCACCTGTCCGCGTAATGCGGCTGGCGAAGTCACCTCGCCGCGCGATCAGCCGGCGCGCGTGCAGCGCGAAAAGCGGCGCGGCAAATGGGTCACCGTCGTCACCGGCCTCGACCCGCACGCTTCCGACCTGCCCGCGATGCTCAAACAGTTCAAGCAGAAATGCTCCGCCGGCGGCGGCCTGCACCCCGACGGCTTCGAAATCCAAGGCGACCACCGCGACCTCATTGTCGCCGAGTTGAAAAAGTCAGGCTATCCCGCCAAACCTTCAGGCGGCTGACGCACTTGAAGCCCACGGCGTCACGCCGTGGGCGTCTACCTCATCCATCGAGCCCGAGTTTGACCGGGTCATCCGTCTTAAATTGAAATTCGCGAGCGCGTCACATCACGGCACGAGGAAACTGTCGTCCGGCGAGCTGGGCAGCTCTCGGCCGGTGAAGGTCTTCACGCCGTCCGCCACCCAGAAGTTGGTCGAGTCGCCTCGGCCGGGGATGCGAAGCATCGGGCTCACCGTCCAACGCACGCCGCCGTCGGCGGTCAGCAGGCTCTGCCCGCGGCCGTCGTGGATGCGGCTCGCCGCGGTGCGCGGCGTCTTCTCGTCAAAGCTCATGCCGCTTGCGCCCATCACAAACAGCGGGTTTTTGTCCGCCAGCACCGCGGCGTGCCCGCTTCGGCTAAGTCGCAGCGGATCGCTGGTGTACTGATTCTGATAGCTGTACGACACCGCGTCGGGCGACGGCCAGTCGATCTGATTCTGCGTCAACTGCTGCACGAAGGCGGCGCTGTTTTCCGGGCAGGCCAGCGTCTCCGGCTCGACATAACGTTGGCGAATGAGAATGAACAGGTGAGCCGTGTTGGACGGGCTCGCCCCGTGTTCGTGGTCGGGCTGTTGGCCGACGTTCCACCAGGTCGAACCGGGCTGCACGTGGCCGCGCGGCATCATGCCGTTGTTGGCCGCTGCATATTGACCAAACGCCATGCCCGCCTGTTGCAGGTTGGACGCACACGCGATCCGCCTTGCCTCCGAGCGGTTGTGTTCGAGCACGGGGAACAGCAGCGACACCGCCACGACAAACGCCGCCGCCGCCATCGCCACCTGCCGCCAGCCCACGCCAAGCGTCGGCTCAGGCTCGGTGAGCATCTGCACCTGCGTCGCGAACCGTTCGCGCTGCCGCGCCGCCTGCACCGCCGCGATCGCCCGCCGCACGCCTGCCTCCTGCTCGTCGCCCGACTCGTCCGGGCCCACGGCATCAAGCAGCCCCAGCAGCGATTCGACCTTCTCGCGCCGCTGGGCGTCCGTTTCCGACATCGTCGCTTTCACAGCCGAGCCGTCCACGATCGCGTCCAGCACCGGCGCGTCGGCCGGGCTGACGTAGCGAATCTGTACCGGCTGCTCCAGCTGCTCACGACGACGTGCCTGTTGATCGCGTTTTTCACTCATGCCAACTCACCCTTGATCCTGCCCCGGCTTAACATCCCCACCGCCACCATTGCCCAATTCCTGCTGCCTGGCGTCGAAGCGACTCTTCCAAAGCTCGGCGAACGTGCCGACCGCCGCGTGCAACCGGCTTTTCACCGTGCCCAGCGGTATGCTGAGCATCGCGGCGATCTCCTTGTAGGCGAAGTGGTTAAAGTACGCCAACAAAAGAACTTCGCGCAAATGGTCCGGCAAGGCGTCCACCACCTCCTGAACCAGCTCCCGAGTCTCCTGCTTCTCCAGATCCTCCATCGGTAACGGCAGGTCGGCTTCGAGCAAATCCACAAACGTTCGGCCGTTGTCCTGGTTCGCATTCACCAGAGCCGACAACGGCGCCGCCCGCTGCCGAGAGTTTCTACGCAGGTAGTCCCTTGCTTTGTTCGCTGCAATCGTAAAAAGCCACGGCTTGAAGTTTCGGGTCGTGTCGAATGTATCGATCGACAGGTGCACCTGGAGGAAGGTTTCCTGGAACAAATCCTCCGCCGCGGCCCGGTTATTGACGAATCGCAACAGGAAATGGAAAAGCTCCGGCCGAAACCGCCGCACCAACATCTCAAACGCCTTCTCGTCGCCGTCACGGTAACGAAGCACCACCTGCTCGTGGCTGAGCTCGTCCAGCGACTTGTCCGCGTCGTCTTGCATGCGGTGGAATTCTAGGGGATCGGAGGGGTTTCTGGTTTCTTGTTTCTGGTTTCTCGTTCTGATTCGCCCGCCAGCCGCCCGCCAACTGAAGAGCGGGGCGAGTACATCAACCAGAAACGAGAAACCACGAACCAGAAACCCCGATCGCGTCAGCGATCAATCCAACGGATTGATCACAAGCCCTGTTGCAAGTTTCGGGTAGAAATAGGTGCTTTTTTGCGGCATCAGCTCGCCCGCTTCGCTCACCTGTCGAACGCTGTCCAGCGGCGTGGCACGCATCACGATGCCCACCTGGTAGTCCGGGCCGTCCACCATCTGCTTGAGCACCGACAGTTCATGCGGGAACTTCCACGTCACCGACGCATCGCCGGGCGTGAAATTCGCCTCGCAAAGCTGCTCCACCACCAGATGTTGCAAAATCGCCACGTCCAGCGTCCGCCACGCCTCGGCCCGGTCCGCGAACCGCTCCGCCAGCGGGTCATCCGACCGCGTCGCCGCCACGACCATCGGCGTCTCGGCCGCGGGGTCGTAAATCCCGAACGCATGCTTCGCCGGGTGGTCCACCACCGCCTTTTCCAGCGCCGCCACATCATCGCCCGCCACCGGCTCGAAGCTCAGTTGCTCGCCTGCGAGTTCCTGGAACTTCGCCAGCGACCAGCCCTGCATCCCGCCAAGCACGCGATGCGTCGGCAGCACGATCATGCCCGGGTCCTGCATCGAGATCAGCACGAACAGGCACTCGCCCGCTCGGCCGGGGTCTTTGCCCGCCTCGATCAGCTCGTTTTTTAAATTCAACGCCGTGTTGTAGCGATGATGTCCGTCGGCGATAAACACGTCGCGAGCCAGCAGCGCCGCGCGGAACGCGCCGACCGTCGGCCCATCGTCGACCACCCACACCTCATGCATCACGCCGTCGTTGGTCTTGCCGTGATAGCTCGCCTCGCCCGACTCGACGGTCTGCGTGAGCAGCGCGCCGACTTCCTGCTCCGGGTCGGAGTACAGGCCGAAGATCGGCGAGAGCTGGGCCTGCGTCGCCTTCATCAGCTTCAGGCGGTCCTGCTTGGCTTCGGAGAACGTCTGTTCGTGGGGGAAGACGCCGCCCTTGCCGTTTTCGCCGGGGCCGAACGGCTGCGTGGGAATGTTGGCGATCAGGCCCCGCCGTTTGAACTGCTGGCCGGCGACGGTGTAGGTCTGCTGATACACAAAAATCGCAGGTGTCTCGCGTCGCTTGAGCACGCCCGCCTTCAGCCAGTCGCGGAACCGCTCGCCCGCCGCGACGTAGACCGGGTCGGGCCCGAGCGTCTTCGCGGGCGTGTGCGGCAAATCGACCGCGACGACATTGTGCTCGTTCCGCTTGAGCAACGCCGCCTTGCTGTCCGCGTCCAGCACGTCGTAAGGCGGGGCAATGCGGTCGGAAACGTCTTCGTTACCACGGTCAGCGAAAGTTACGGCAGGAATCGGGTGAATCTCAGGCATAATTCTGTCAGGTCTCGGGTCTAAGGTCTCAGGTGCGCCAAAGCCCCCAAGGATAAACGAATTCGCCCTCTCTGTGGGCGCTCCCCCCAAAGCCCACGGATGTAGCGCAGCGAATGCGTGAGACACCCCTGCACGCAACACCCTCTAACCCCCGCATAATTCGCCGATTTGACCCTGCCCGCCCTTTACGCGATAATGCCCGGCTCGCTGCAATGCACACGAGGAATATGCCATGATCGACAATGTCACACCCGGCCAGACCATCCGCGTAAAGGTCGTCAAGCACCCGACCAATGCGTCGGCTCGCAAGACGCTCACCCGCATCCTCAGCAAGGATGCCGACGTTAAGCGCGAAGACGATCGCCTGCGAAAGGTCCGCAAGACCAGCGCCAAGCACAAGCAGCGCGGCGGCCGGGACTGGACCAGCTACACCGTCAAACAGCGGCCGGTCACCGGCGACATCGGCGACGAAGGCACGATCTTCGCCAGCGTCGACGTCATCCGCGACCTCGGCAGCGTCAAGCGCTTCGTCGAAGTCAGCCAGGCCTGACCTCGCCCCACCCACCGACCAACACCATCGCCCCGTCGTTGCAAGCAACGACGGGGCGCTTTCATTTGTGCCGCCCTACAATAAATCTTGCCCTCAGCGAACGCCGCAGCCAGACCACACCGCCACCGACCACGTTCAGCACTGCCGGACCGCCCATCGTGACAGACCCCGCTCAAGCAACCCGTGACGCATCCGCAGGCCCGGCCCATCGCGTCCGCTGCTTCAAGGCCGACGGCCGACGCGCCGTCTGGCTGGTGCAACGCCCCGGCCAACCCGCCACCACCGTCAAGTGCTGGCCCCTCACCCCTGCGCTGTTGGTCAAGCTCGCCCTCGGCCGATCGCAGGCCCAACGACAGGCCCGCGGCGTCTCCTGGCTTCAAGCTGCCGGCATCGCCACCACCGCCGTCGCGCGGGCCTGGCACTTCACCCGCCACGGCAGCCGCTTCATGGTCGAACTCGAACTCGACCACGCGCCCGGCCACACCGTCCACGAACTCGTCGTGGAAGGCAAGCTCGCCGACCCCGCCCTCGCCCGCCACGTCGGCCAATCCGTCGGCCGCGCCGCCGCCGCCATCGCTCACGCCAACCTCTTCCACGACGACTTCAAGCCCAGCAACCTCGTCATCGACCTCGACCACCACCTCGATGCCCAGCTGATCGTCATCGACACCGCCAGCCTCGAACGTGCCCGCCGACGTCGGCCAACCGCCATCCTCGCCGAGATGCTGCACAAACTCGGCATCCCCTTGCGCGAAGCGGGCGTCACCACCCCGCCCCCCCTCTGGCGGGCCGTGATGCGCACCGCCCTGCTCGGCCTCACCCGAGCCGACCGCCGCGCCGTCATCCAGCGCGTCCGCCAGCTATACATTGACCGGCAACGTCGACAAAACCATTAAAAAGCTAGGCCCACCCACCACCGCCAGCTAAGATGGCTCTCATAAAGCCCACGGATAAAATCCGTGGGTTCCCAAAGGCCCCAGACATTTCCACCCCAACTGCCTGCAATGATCGGGCTCGTCCCACCGTTGAGCCGATATTCAGGTCATGGGCGTGCGGTGGTGACAGAGGCGGGCGTCATGGCAGTAAACACTTCGTTCAGCCGACTCGCGGACGACGACTTCGGGCCTGCACAGGCCCGCCACCTGTTACGTCGCGCCGCCTTCGGCCCCGAACCGGGCCAATCCGCAAAGCTCGTCGAAATCGGCCTCGACGCCGCGGTCGACCAACTCGTCGACTATCAAACCATCAATTGGCGCCTGCCCAACGCCCAGGTCGACCCCGACCTCATGCGCCCCTACACCCCCGAAGAGCAGCGCCGACGCCAGCAAGCCCGACGCGCAGGCGACCAGGACACACTCGACCGCCTCATCGAAGAACGCCTGCGTCGGCTCGGCCAGGACCGCGCCATGTTCCACGAGCTTCAGCAGTGGTGGCTCGACGTCATGCTCCGCACCCCCCGCCCGCTGGAAGAAAACCTCACGTTGCTCTGGCATGATCACTTCGCCACCCGCCACCGCAACGTCCGCAGCACATTCCAGATGTACCAGCAGAACATGCTCTTCCGCCAGCATGCCAACCGCAGCTTCGCCGACCTTGCCTTCGGCATCGTCCGCGACCCGGCCATGCTCCGCTTCCTCGACAACAACCTCAACCGCCGATCCAACCCCAACGAAAACCTCGCCCGCGAGCTGATGGAACTGTTCACCCTCGGCGAAGGTAACTACACCGAACAGGACATCAAAGAAGCCGCCCGCGCCCTCACCGGCTACCACGTCGACCACAACGACTTCCACTTCAACCAGCGTGCCCACGATGGCGGACAGAAAACCATCCTCGGCCGACGCACGAGCTTCGACGGCGACACGCTCGTCCGACACCTGCTTCAGCAAAACGCCAGCGCCCTCTTTGTCGCCTACAAGCTCTACCGCCACTTCGTCGCCGACGTCATCCCCGACCGCGCCACGCCAACGCAGGTCGCCGCCATCCGCCGACTCGCCACGCTCGTCCGCCGCAACGAATACCGCCTCGCCCCCGTCCTTAAAACGCTCTTCAAAAGCCAGCACTTCTACGACGCCGCCATCGTCGGCAAAAAAATCAAAAGCCCGACGCAACTCGCCGCCGGCTCCGTGCGGATGATGAACACCCCCCACCGCGATGCCGGCGCACTCCGCGCGACCATGGAACAGCTCGGCCAGGCCTACTTCGATCCGCCTTCCGTCGCCGGCTGGGACGTCGGCCGAGCGTGGGTCAACACCTCGACGCTGTTCACGCGACAGAACCTGTGTCTGTATCTGTTGACCGGCCACCCGGCCGTGCCGCGCGCGTCGCGCAACAGTCGGCCGTACGACCCGATGCCGCTGATCGCTCACCTGCCCGAAGCCGATCGCACACCCGAAAAAGTCATCAACGATCTGGTCGACCAACTCGTCGGCGACCACATCCCCGCCGACCGCCGAACCTCGCTCGTACGCGACCTCGAACGACGCGCCGGTGCGACCGTCCGTGCCGACGCCCTCGTGCCCGCGCTCGTGCTGATCACGACCATGCCGGAGTACCAGTTGTGTTAGCAGTGCTCACGTTCAGCCCACGCAGACCGCGCGAGGCCGACGACACCGCAAACGCAACGACGAAGAGATAAACCATGAGCGACAAACACGCCTTCACCCGTCGCCAGTTTCTCCACACAGGCCTGGCCATGCTCTCCACCGTCGGCAGCGTGCCCGGCTTCCTGCCCAACGCCGCCGCCGCGATGACCGACGTCGACAGCCTCGTCAAAAACAAGCCCGGCGTGCCCGATGACCGCGTGCTCGTTGTCGTCCAGCTCTCCGGCGGAAACGACGGCCTGAACACCGTCATTCCCTTTGGCATGCGCGAATACTACAACGCAAGACCCAACATCGCCGTGCCCGAACGCGATCTGCTCGTCGTCGATCCAAACACCGGCATCGGCCTGCACCCCGGCCTTCGCGACCTCTACGAAATGCTCGGCGAACGACGCGCCACCATCCTCCAGGGCGTCGGCTATCCGAACCCCAACCGCTCGCACTTCGCCTCCATGGACGTCTGGCATTCCGGCATCACCGACACCAGCGGCTCCGGCCAACGCGGTCGCGGATGGATCGGCCGAGCCCTCGACCACGCACGCCAAAACGACATCACCACCGACGCGCACGGCATGGAGTGCATCACCCTCGGCACGACCGCGCCGCTGGCAACGCTCGGCCGCGACGTCCGCCCCGTCACCTTCCAACGCCCCAACCTCTTCCGATGGCACGGCGGCAACCAAGACGAAACCCTCACCAGCACCTACAACCAACTGCTCGAACAAACATCACAAAGCCCACGGAGCGCATCCGTGGGAACGCCCAACGGCACACCCAAAGAAGACGACCCCGCCGCGTTTATCTTCCGCACCGCCCTCGACGCGCAGGTCGCTTCCACCAAAGTCCGACAAGCCGTGCAACAGGAATCGAAAACCCGCTTCCCCGGCGGCCCGCTCTCAAGCCAACTCGAAACCGTCGCCGCGATGATCCGCGCCGAGCTGCCCACGCGCGTCTACTACGTCGCCCTCGGCGGCTTCGACACGCACGCCAACCAGTTCGGCCCGCACAACAACCTGCTTCAACAGTTCGCCGGCTCTGTCCGCGCCTTCTACCGCGAACTCGACGCGACCGGCCACGGCCACCGTGTGGTGACGATGGCCTTCTCCGAGTTCGGCAGGCGCGTCCGACAAAACGCCTCGCAAGGCACGGACCACGGCGCCGCCGGCCCCATGTTCCTCTTCGGCGACCACGCCCGCCCCGGCCTGCTCGGCGATCACCCGAGCATGAGCAACCTCGAAAACGGCGATATCACCTATAACATCGACTTCCGAAGCGTCTACCGCGATGTGCTCGAAAACTGGATGAAACTCAACGGCGACGCCGCCTTCGCCCGCACCGTCCAGCCCGCCGGCATCGTCCACGTATGACGTGACCGCAGCCCCCCACCAAGCCCAACAACACCCACGAAACCCAACAACACCCAGGACGCCCACGGCGTCACGCCGTGGGCGTCTTGCCCCCCGCCAGCACGCGCATCTTCGCCACTTCCAACAACATCCGCTGCTCCCCGCTGGTCAGTTCCTTCAGAATCAGATCGTTCGGCTGATCGCGTTTATGGCCGATGACCAATGGTCCCTCGATCGTCTCCTTGAACGTGAACGACTGATTGCGATACAGCAACACCACGCCCGGATGAATTGCGCGGTGCACGATCAACTCCGTGTGTCGCCGCTTCTCCAGCAGCGCCTTAAGCGCCGTCTGCTTCGACTCCAGCGCGTCGCGTTGTTGCTTGAGGTTCGCTTTCGTCACCTTGAGGTTGTTGAGCAATTCTTCCGCAGCCGGCCCGCCGCGATGGGTCATCACGTTGAACACCTCGGCTTCTTCGTCGCTCAACTGCTTGTCGATTTTGAAAATCATCGCCGCCGCCTGCGCGATGCCCGCCTCGATCGCCGGTGCGCTGCCGATCGCCAGCCGCGTTTCATGCCCCGCCTGCGAGCCGAGGTCGCGCAGCACGACCCGCCCCGTCACCGCCATCTCCCCGCCCATGAGCACGCCCCGCTCCGCCCGCAACTCGCCGCCGACGCTGAGCTGGCAGTTGACAATCTCACGCTCGACCTCCAAGTGCCGTCGTACCGTGCCCGTCACGCCGCTGAGATACCGCGCCGTCATGTCCCGGCCGACTTCAACGCTGCCCTTCTCACGCCCCGCCATCCCGCCGTCTGCGTTGAAATTCTGCCCCGCCACAATCCGCGCCGCTTCCACCAGCCCCATCACCTGCACGCTGCCGGTGGTGCGTACCTCGAACAGATCGCGCACTCCTTCGCGGACGATGACATCGCCCTCGAAGCGGATATGGCCCGTGCTGAAGTCGACGTATTCCTCAACCTGCAGACACGGGTCGACGCGGAGCGTACCGTCTTCGTGATGCAGCACGCCTGTCATCACTGCGGTGCACTCGCCGTCGTCAGCCAGTTGCACACTGGCAGTGTCTACCCGCAGTTCCGCCTCGCGCACCGGCCGCGGCATAGCCGGCTCACCCGTCACAGTCATGCCCGCCTCGCCTTCGACCGGCGGGTGCAGCCGACCGATCCGCTGCTCCTTCATCACCATGATGAACGGGGAGTGGCTGTAAAAGTCCGCCGGGTCGTCATTCGCTCCCGCCTTCGGCTGGCGGGCCGGATCGCACTTGCGGTCCCATTCGAACCAGCCGTGCTCGCCCTCGGTGGGCGGGTCGCCTTCAAGGGTGACCTCGACCATCTCGCGAGGCTCCGCCTGATAGCGTGCCACCGCATCACGGATCGCCCCCGTCCACGCCGACCGCTTTGCCAGCCCCGCCGCCTCCAGTTCCGCCAGCACCGCCTGCCCCGTTACCTCGCTCGGCTTGAGGTTCGGCGGCACGGACAGCGTCGCCGACATGCGGTCGTCAGACACTTGTATCGCAAACTGTCCGCTTTTCGTACGGCCGGTCATACAACCTCCAGCCCCCGCCAAACCCAACATCCCCCTCAAACCGAAGCACCTGTGACATAGGCGCAAGATGACCCCCTGTATCGGTTATATCGACCGATTCAGGGGGTCATCTTGTTACACCCATACAAGAATTGCCCGCAATAAAGCCCAGGGACGGCCGTCCCTGGGCTTTGCACAATCGCTCCACCCCTTACAAACCTCCCAACCGGCAACACCTCCCCATCCCACTTATCACATCACCTCACGCCCGCGGCCGCGTTGTCGCCGCCGTCGCCTCGTGGCGGGATCGCTCCTGAGCATGCGAAACCACGGCACCGATAATGAACACCGCCGTCAGCACCAGATGCAGCCAGTGGTCAGCCATGTTCATATTCAGCGCTTCGTTGATCCACTGCACGCCGAAGAATCCCAGCAGCATCACCAGGCCGTACACCACCGCGAAGACCCACAGCGTCGTCCGCGCCGCGACTTCGCTGGCAAAGCCCAGCCCCAGCAGCACCACGCCTGAGAGCAGGTGGACCCAGTTGTGCAATGTGTTGACTGAGAAAATACCTAGCACGTGGTCGTCACCGAAGAACCCCAGCAGGGCAATGAGAATGAACACGACACCGAGGACGCGCGCCGTCCACCGTGCCGCCGTGGCCGGGTTCAGGTCATGTCGATGGGCATCGTGTCGCCGTTCCGTTGGACGATCGTTGGCAGCTCGTTGCATGGCCTTGCCTCCTTGCATGGCGTGAGTCGAAGTCACATCAATCAGGCCGGCTCCGAGCGAAGGCGGTTTACCTGCACGGACGTTAATAGCGCGGCCGACGTGCAATCCTAGGATTCGCAATCCCCGCCATGGCTGCCGCTCACCCCAATGTCCGCAACGAATCCTTAAAACCAGAGTCTTCCGGATGTTTTCACCCGGGGACCGCCTCACGGCCACCCCACCCGGACTAGAATGGAACCATGACCACCACCGGCAAGATCCTGCTAACGATCGGCTGCGTGTTGATCGTCGTCGGCGGAGCGGTCTGGCTCGCGGGACGTCTGGGCTTCCGCGGCCTGCCCGGCGACATCGTCTACGAGGCCGACGGCGTGCGGGTCTACTTCCCGCTGGTCACCTGCCTCGTACTCTCCGCCGTGGCTACACTGGTAGTCTGGCTCTGGCATGCGTGGACGCGATAACGCCCACAACACCCAACAACGCTTCGAGGAGCGATTCGTGCGTATAGCAATCATCGGCGACATCCACCACTTCCGACTCAAAGTCGACTTCAAACGACTGCTCGGCAAACGACTGCTCGGCCAATCGAACCTCTGGTTCAACCGCCGATTCCGGTTCAACCACAGCCTGCTCGATCTGGTCATCGAACGCACCGCCGAGCTTCAGCCCGACCTCGTCCTCCTCACCGGCGACGTCACCACCACCAGCCTCGAAGACGAGTTCTCCGACATCGTCCGCTACTTCGAACCGCTCGCCCAAACCGCCCCCGTGCTCATGGTCCCCGGCAACCACGACCGCTACACCTTCCGCTCGGCAAAGAGCCGACGCGTCGAAACCATCATGAGCTCGCTGCTCCCCCGCGCCTTCCCGCATCACCAAAAGCTCTCCGACCGCTGGCACCTGCTCGGCCTCGACTCCGCCCGCCCGCAAGTGGTCTTCTCACGCGGTGAGCTTGGCCAGGAACAGTTCCAACGCACCGCCAAGATCCTCGAAAGCATGAAAGAAGACGAAGGCGTCCTCGTCCTCTGCCACTACCCCGCCTCCACCCCGCCCGGCACGCCGCGAACCTGGGCCCACGACATGGCCGAGGGCGAAAAACTCGACAAGCTGCTCGAAAAATGCCCCGCGCGCGTCGTCTTCGTCCACGGCCACATCCACAAGCCCTGGCACTGGATCCGACGCAACGGCCAAGGCCCGCACCTGACCTGCGTCAACGCCGGCGCTCCGTGCATGACCAGTGCCAACTACCCCATGGGCCAAGGCTTCTGGGAACTCCAACTGCCCGACGACCCCCACCACGAGCTGCACCTCACCCACCATGTCCCCACCCCCGACGGGCATTACGGCACGTTCGGCGCCAAGGGCCGTGCACGCCACGCCGACGCGACATGGCAAGTCCGCCGCGTCGTATAATCCACACTCACGCAAGAAGCTGAACCCCTGCGCGTATATGGTCGATGTAAGAAAAACTGATTTAACCAAACACCAACGTCTTTTGTGATACAAACCGCTGATGAGTCGCCGCGCGGCTCGCAGCGGAATCTTCCGGCCTGTTCAACCATCGCTCCCCAACTGAGGACTCGCCCATGTGTGGCATCGTCGCTTACGTCGGCAACCGACAAGTCACCCCACTGCTCATCGAAGGCCTCAAGCGCCTCGAATACCGCGGCTACGACTCCGCAGGCGTCGCCGTCGTCTCCGCCGATCACGGCACGCAGGTCTGCCACAGCGTCGGCCGCGTCAGCGTCCTCGACGACAAGCTCAACGCCGAGCCCGATCGCTTCCGCGCCACCCTCGGAATCGCTCACACCCGATGGGCCACCCACGGCGAGCCCAGCGAGGCCAACGCTCACCCACACCTCGGCAAAACACGCGACGGCCACACCATCGCCCTCGTCCATAACGGCATCATCGAAAACTACGCCTCCCTGCGCAAATACCTCGAAGGCAAGGGCCACACCTTCACCAGCCAGACCGACACCGAAGTGCTCGCCAAGCTCATCGCCGAGCTCTACCAGCCCGACAATAAAAAAGGCGGCGGCCTCGAAAAAGCCGTCCAGTCCGCCCTCCGTGAAGTCACCGGCGCATACGCCATCGCCGTCGTCTGCGACGCCGAGCCGCACACCCTCCTCTGCGCCCGCAAGGGCAGCCCGCTGATCATCGGCATCGCCGAGGACGCTTACGTCGTCGCCTCCGACGCCGCCGCCATCATCAGCCACACCACCCAGGTCATCACCCTCGACGACTACCAGGTCGCCCGCCTCTGCGCCGGCCCCGACGACAAGCTCACCACCACCGGCGGACCGTGGGCCGTCGACTTCCGAACCACCACCATCGACAACGTCCCCGTCACCCAGCAGGTCTCCGAACTTGAGATGGACCTGCAACAGATCGAGCTCGGCGGCTACGAACACTTCATGCTCAAAGAGATCATGGAGCAGCCCGAGTCCCTGCGTAACTGCTTCCGCGGCCGACTCGATCACCGCGAAGGCCGTGTCGTCCTCGGCGGACTCAGCAAATACACCCGCGACCTCGTCCGCGCCAAACGCTTCATCGTCACCGCGCAAGGCACGGCCTACCACGCCGGACTCATCGGCGAATACCTCCTCGAAGACCTTGCCAAAGTCCCCGCCCGCGCCGCCTACGCCAGCGAATTCCGCTACCGCAACCCCATCATCGAAGACGCCTCGGTCATCCTCGCCATCAGTCAGTCCGGCGAAACCGCCGACACCCTCGCCGCACTCCGCGAAGCACGCGAACGCGGTGCGCTCGCCCTCGGCGTCGTCAACCAGGTCGGCTCAACCATCAGCCGCGAAACCGACGCCGGCGTCTACCTCCACGTCGGACCGGAAATCGGCGTCGCCTCCACCAAGGCCTTCGTCGGCCAGGTCGCCGTGCTCACGCTGATTGCCCTCTACGTCGGCCGACGTAAATTCCTCGCCGCCGACGTGCTCGCCCACTACATCGACCAGCTCGAAAAACTGCCCGACCACATCCAGACCGTCCTCAAACAGTCCGACCACATCCGCGACTGCGTGGAGAAAGTCGTCGACCGCGACAACTGGCTGTTCCTCGGCCGCGGCTACAACTACCCGGTCGCACTCGAAGGCGCGCTCAAGCTCAAAGAGATCAGCTACATCCACGCCGAGGGCATGCCCGCCGCCGAAATGAAGCATGGCCCGATCGCGCTCATCGACGAAGGCATGCCCGTCGTCTTCATCGCGCCGCGCGGCAGCCAGTACGACAAGGTCATCTCCAATATCGAAGAGGTCAAAGCCCGCGGCGGACGCATCATCGCCGTCGCCACCGAAGGCGACGAAGAAATCAACCGCTACGCCGACTTCGTCTTCCGCGTCCCCGACGTACCCGAACCCCTCCAGCCGTTGGTCACCGTCGTCCCCCTCCAACTGCTCGCCTACCACGGCGCTGTCCTCCGAGGCCAGGACGTCGACAAACCCCGCAACCTCGCCAAAAGCGTCACCGTCGAATAACCCACCGACGCCTCCGCACATCACATCCACCCCCAATAAAGCCCACGGGTTATTAGGATTATCCCGCAGGGCTTGAATCTATTGAGGCGTAAACTCATTAAAAAATGGTTTACTCCTCTTTCTGTGTGGTGTGGCCTCTCGGGATACCTTCACAATCAGACAGATGAATCAGGCCCGCAGACATATCAGCCATGCCTTGATTCACCCTGTCTGAGAGCATTGCAACGGGTTCCGGCGGAGCCAGCTTGCTATCCGACCGTGGATCAATCCTGCCCCTACCACCGTGGCCACGCGATCCAGCAGTGTGTTTATCGGATTGTTCGCACCCCTGATGCTCGTCCGGGTGCTGACTTGGCACGCGTTGAAGCGCGGCGAGGGCTGTTCCCGGCGATGGTCGTTTCATTCTGACAGCCGCCGGCAGGGACACGGCAAAGGGGGATTGTACCCGATGCCCAAGCTGTTCCATCCGCGCTTGACGGTGATCGCCTACGCCACCCACCGCGCGACCTGGCCGTCCAGGTGCAGTGCCTCAAGATCGAAAACGAGATCCTGAGGAGCAAGCTGCCCAAGCGGATCACGGTGACCCCGGCGGAGAAGGCCCGGCTGGTCAAGTTCGGCAAGAAGGACGGCGGCGCCATGCGGGATTTGATCACCATCGTCACGCTGCGGACGTTGGCCCGGTGGGTGAGCGGTGGTACCAGCAAGTCAGCGGCGACGAAGCGCACGCCCGCCCCTGCCCCGCCACTGAACGGGCAGGTTTCATACACGTTCTCAGGCGAGTTGCCCGACGGCCTGCTGAAGCAGGTTGAACAGACGGTCGACTTCCATGCGGGTCGGCTCGTCGAGTTGGTAGCCCACCGGGCCCCGGACAATCGCGTTGCGGAAGACGCCTTGTTTTATGAGCAGGTGCTTTTCGATCGCGAGGAAGGCGTCGAGGCAGTTCTGCATGCCGATCAGCGCCATCAAAGGCGGAGAGATGCGGTTCACGGATTCCACGTCGTTGACTTCGAGTGCATCCCACAGCGCACGAATCGCCCAGGGGATGTCCGCACCGGGCATGGTGCCGACGATGCCGCGGCGGTGGCTGTCGACCAGCGCGAGGCCGCCCGTGCCTTCGAAAATTCGGGCCTGGCCGTCAGTGGCTTCGCGAAGCGCGGTGAGCCGAGGGCCGATCGGCGCGGCTTCGGGCTTGAAGTAAATCCGCGAGCCGAGGTCGCACAGCAAGCGGGCCTGTATGGTGATCGACATGGGCTTGCCCACGTAACCGCTGGCATCCTGCACGATCACCGGCAGCGATGTGGCGAGGGTGATCCGCTCGTAGTAGCGACGGATTTCGCATTCATCGGCGGCGATGGCGATTGGCGGCACGGCCATGACGGCATCCACCCCCGTCTGCTCGGCGGCACGCGTCAGTTCGCAAGCCAGGTAGCTGCTTTCCGCGCCGACGCTGGTGATAATGCCGCGACGCCCGCCGGCGTGCCGAACGAGAAAGTCGCCCACATCGCGACGCTCGCGCTCAGTCAGGCGAAGCACTTCTGAAACCATCGCCACGACCAGGCCGTCCGCGCCGTGGGCGTAGAGCCAGTCGGCTTCACGGGCAAGCGTGTCGTAGTCAATCGACTCGTCATCGTGATAGGGCATCTGAACCACCGGCAGGACACCGGCGATTGCACGGACGTTCGAGGTCTGGTGTGTCATCGTAAATCCACTGGGTCGTCCAGCAAGTTTGAAGCAAAGTAGTCATCCAACGCCGCGATCGAGCTGTCGAGCAGCTTGCGAGCATAGCATTCGGCTTGCTCGCCCTGCCGCGCTCCGATCAACTCGGCA